>NZ_JBBCWZ010000133.1:0-3932 GCF_037145695.1 Acinetobacter sp. USHLN143 | reverse complement strand
TACTCGTCCTAGAAAAGCGTTAGATTGGCTTACACCATTAGAGAAATTTGCTCAGCTTGTTGATTATCATAAGACTTTTCAAACTGTCGCACCTCATGTTTGAATTCGCCATAAATAGAAAAACTAATCTCTTGATTGGCTGATTTTTATGCTATAAAAGCCCTGCGAAAGCGGGGTTTTTTATTGGATAAGAATAATGATTTTATATAAATATATGAGCTTTGATGATGCTCTTTTAACCTTAAATAATCGGACATTAGCTTTTTCGCATTTAGAGGATTTTAATGATCCGTTCGAATGTATAACATTAGGCTTGTATGATCATGTAATTTCAAAGCGAAATTCTAATGAGGTTTTGCAGCAGAAGTTTTCCAGAAAGTATTTAATTACATGTTTAACTAAACAGCCATTAAATCCATTGATGTGGGCACATTATGCAGATAGCCATAATGGTGTAGTAATTGGAATTGACGTAAATAAAGCTGGATTGAATGATGCTGATAAATTCATTATTACAGCAGACTGTGGTTCAGTCACATATTTAAGTGAAGAGCCGAAAAACTTAAATCGATGTACTGTTGAATTTTTGAATAATGTTGAAAATTTAACTTGGGGAAAAGATAAAGAAATATTGAAACAAGCGCTACTTAATAAAATGCATTTTTGGAAGTATGAAGAAGAGGTAAGAATTGTGAAAAAAATTTCACCTTATATTTCTACCTATCATATACCACGTCAACGAAAGTATAATTTTGATGGTCAAGTATGGCAGAAAATTACACCAGGATTTAAACCAATTTATACATTGGAAATAAATCCTGATGCCTTTGTTGATGTAACATTTGGATTAGGTTCATACCGGAAATTAAGACGTTCACAAGAAAAAGAAACTAATACTTGGAATCCTGATAATATAGAAAAATTAGATCGGTTATATAACCTTTGTAGAAGTTTGAGTTTACCTGTATTTAAAGTAGATAAAGATTATGATAGGTGGGGTCTTACACGTAAAAATATTGATATTTAAAAATATTAAGTAATAATATTGGTTTTAAAGCATAGTATGTGTTCTAAATTTCCATTTCATTTTTCTTTTCAAAAAATGAAGTATAGCCAGCGTAAAAACTCATTCTTATTGATCATGTCCACACTCAATTTTTTATTATTTGATTTGTATAAATCAGTTATTGAACTGTAATTGTACGACCTCTAAAAAAATCAATTAAAAATATTGAAATAAACATCACTAAACTTATTTTTACCTTGAGGTCAATCAAAAAAATATTTATTAGAATATAAATTTTGAAATTAAATTTTTAAATATTAAAATTATTGACAAATTAAATTAATAGTAATTAAAATTTAATAATATTATAAAATTAATTATTTACTTTGTTACATTTTTATACTCTAGGTTCAATATATGATTTGTGTTGTTTGATTGTAATTGTTTGTTTAGCTGAAAAATATTAAACTTTTATGATGCTGTAAAAATAACTATAAAAAATAAAAAAAATAATTTTTTTAAAGGGTAGTATCTGGAAATTGTAAGCATTTGTAAGATTTATTTCCAATTTAAATTGAGTAATTTGAAAAAATAATTATATCAATGTCTTGTGGGTATTTTTATCTATTAAATGAAGTGTGGTGAAAGTATAGAATGCTTATAATTTTAAATGGATTGTATTTGTAATAATTTATATATAAGTCTAAGTGCTTATAAAACAAATAAATATATAGATAGATAATTTTATAAAAATATAGGCGGCTATATTGTGAATATTAAAGCTTTGTACGCTAATGAAAATAATCGCACTAATATGAGTCTGCGCTTAGAAAAATAGCTCTGAATTCTAAGAGTTGGGATATAAGCGTTAAAAATAAAAGAAAAATATATTCTTTTAAAAAAAGAAATGGAGAAAAACATGAAAAAAATTACTCAAACCACATTGGCAGCACTCGTACTGGGTTTTGGTTTTAGTTCAACAGCTCTATACGCAGCAGAAACAAACCGAGGTGGTCCTCCACAACAGGGTCCAAATAAACCTCATAAACCAGGCAAACATGGATGTGGAGATAAATGTGACGGAAAAATTGACATTGTTTTGGAAGTTCCAAGACATTGTGATTTAGATGTTGAGACACCTCGATTAACACTTGCACAAACCACGGGAGGTAATTGGAGCGATGCAGGCTTCTTTAATGTCAGCACAAATGCCCCTTATCGATTAAATATTAATCCACTAAATACTTTGCGCAATGGTGAGAACTCTGTACCTGTAGTTGTAACTACTACACGTGGTGGAAAAACTTATTATGGCACTCAGTCAAGTACCAAAGGGCAAGCCCATCGTTGGGATGTGGCAGCTACAGTAGCTGGTAGTGCGGTTGAAGCAGCTGATGCTGGTACTTATCGTGGTGTGTATAACGTAGAAGTTCGATTCTAATAATAAGAAATTTTTTATATAACATTTTGAATAAGTAGGAGATGTACTACATCTCCTATTTTAATATTTTTATGATTAATAATAATTATATTTAGGTTTGGGAGTGAAATATGATTAAAAAAATTATAGGATTTTCTATATTGTTTTTGTTTAGCTTTTCTTTATCAGCGGGAATAAAATTCAGTCCTATCCAGCTCTATATTCAAGATTTTAAAAGACAGAAAAGTACAACTGTTAATATTGAAAGTACAGGATTAAGTACTTCAAAAATATATGAAATTAGTGCATTTAAATGGCAGCAAAATGAAAAAGGTGAAGATGTTCTATTGGAGGATAATACTTTATTGTTTAATCCAAAAACATTTGAGCTAAAACCTGAAAGTAAACAAGTTGTCCGTATCGGGTTTAGCCAACCCCCATTAAATTTAGAACAACAGCAATCATGGAGGATCATTTTTAAAGAAGTAACACCAGTTGATGATAATTCTTCGATTAATTTTTTATTTAATTTCTCACTGCCTTTTTTTGCTGGAAAACAGGTTACACCACAATTAAATGTAGATCTGCAAAAAATTAATGAACTGGCTTATCTAAATGTAAATAATTTATCTAAATCTCATGCAAAAATTACTGAAGTAATAGTAGTGGATAGTAAAAACAATCAACTCATGAAAAAAGATTTTGTTCAATATATTTTGAGTGGAAATAAAATTAAATTTGAACTTGGGGAATTAAAAGAAAATGGAGATTTGAAATTAAAAATAAAAGTAGAGGATCATGAGGGATATTTGGAATTTCCTGTAAAAGCCTAGAAGATGCTTATAAAAAGAATAAATAGTAAAAGGATGATGCTATGAAGGTCACTAAAATTCTTCTAATGATCGCGTGTGGGATGGGGCTAACAAATGTAAATGCTGAAAATGTTCAACAGACGGTGCAGAAAGACAATTTAGAAATGTTCATCGTAAATATATGGGTAAATGGCTTAGATTATAACACTGAAGCAATTCATTTTTCTGATGGAGGGAAGAGATATATTGAGTGTGAGGCTTTATCCAGAATCGGAATTCACATTAAAAGGATCCCCCGTCACGTGGTTAAGAAAGAGTTCTGTTTATTGAATCAACCCGGTGTAACAGTTGAAGATGATTATAGTTTACAAGCCATTAAAATTAACTTTCCAGTCAATTATTTTGAAGATACTCATTATGAATTAGAGGTAGAAAATCCCGAGAAAGCGAATTTTGGAGGGTTTGTTAATTATAGCTTATTTTATAATAAAGACGATGAAGAACAAGAGTTTAATACATTTTCCGAAATTGGGGTATTTAAAGATTATTGGTTATTAAAAAATGCTTTTTTATATCGTAATGAAGGCAGAGTAAAACTTGAAGTGCGACATAAACCACCTAATTAATTTAAAGGGTTTATGGAGTATATAAAATTGTCATACCATCATCTTAACTTTGAAGATCGTACTGCATT
>NZ_JBBCWZ010000132.1:0-4146 GCF_037145695.1 Acinetobacter sp. USHLN143 | reverse complement strand
AGCAGAACTCAGGAAAAAGACCGATGGTACAGCGGAAGACCGCCGCGAATACCGACAACAGCATAGTCAACCAGTGATGCAACAACTATATGAATGGCTCAACCAACATCATCTGACAGTGCCATCGAGTTCTCCCACCGCCAAGGCTATCAATTACACTCTGAAGCGTTGGCCAGCCTTAAGCCGCTATCTGGATGATGGCAATCTACCGATATGCAACAATTGGGTAGAGAATCAGATGCGTCCCTGGGCGTTGGGACGCAAGAACTGGCTGTTTGCAGGTTCGCTGCGCAGTGGTCAGCGAGCGGCAAACATCATGACTTTAATCCAGTCAGCAAAGCTGAATGGCTTGGATCCGTATGCCTATTTAAGTGATGTGCTGAAAAGGTTACCGACACACAAAGTGACCCAAATTGAAGAATTGCTGCCGCACTGCTGGAAACCTAAATCGAATTAAAAAATAGGTATGGGATTCAGCGGACGCTTACTCAGACACTTATAATTGGTTAATAAAAAAATGGTTGTATGAAAGTAATGTAACAAAAGTATTGATGCATTTTACGGCAGAAGATAAACCTATGCTTTCACTTCTTATAGAACATCAGTTTTTTCCGGTAGTGATGAAACATAATAAATATGATTATTTTAGAATAATGTCTCAACAAGCGTCATTAAGCGCCGTGCGATGGGTACTTGCGTGGTTGAGTGTACGATATTTAGCGATTGGAGATCATATCAGAATCTAAGTATATATGACTTACGCACGCTTTGTTACACAAAGGTTTGAAAGACAGCGCTACCTTAATTGAGCTAATTTCAAGTGACAACTTGGATATAAGTGCAGCCAAATTCTGTGAATTCGTTCGAGATAGCTACGTGTGCATGAATATCATTTACCTGACTAGGAAAATTTCTTGCTGCTCATTTATAGCTTAATAATAGCGACTTAAGTATTTTTTATGGATCAACAGAACCAAAAAACATCGCATTATCTATTGTGTTTTGTCTGCTGCTGGAAGCTATGTAACATGATTCCTTAGGGGAAATAGCCTAAGCTTAATAAGTGATTAAAAGACCTGAAAATCCGCGAATTTGATTTTTTTCTTCGCTTTCAATTTGATCCATATGATGTGGGTATAGGATTTTAGACCACGCCTATAAGTGATAATCTACTCCCCAATAAGCATGGGAAATGCTTGTTTTTGGAGTCAACCATGACACGAAGAAAACGTCGTAATCATTCAGCAGAGTTTAAAGTTAAAGTTGCTCTCGCAGCAATTAAAGGCGACCACACACTCGCTGAACTTTCTACTCAATTCGATTTACATCAAAACCAAATCATCGATTGGAAAAATCAACTGCTTGAGCAATCAGTCAATATTTTTTCACGACCAACAGCACAACAAGAACCAGAGATTGACCTCAAAGCTTTACATGCCAAGATAGGACATCAGGCATTGCAAATTGATTTTTTAGAAGGTGCGCTCAGAAAAATAGGGCAGCTGAGCGGCAAAAAATGATCGATAAGACCCATCAACTTTCGGTACGACAACAATCGCAATTGATTCAAATCAATCGCAGTACGTTGTATTACAAGCCCAAAGAGATTTCATCAACTGATTTGAGTTGGATGCGTCTGATCGATGAAATTCATCTCGACTATGTGGAGTCGATTAGTCCAATTTCTCGGCCAAAGCCAAAGGCCTTTTCGGCATTAACCAAGAGTCTGCTTAAGCACAATTTTGTGGTGGGTAATCATAACTTTTGCCTCATTTGTGATGGATTGATCTATCTTGATTCTACTGAATCGGATCATAGGATTGCCAAAGCCGTAGGTGGGCAAGGCGTTCTAGAGAATGGTCTGCTGGTTCATCCCATCTGTAATAGGATGAAATCAGATCTGAGCCTGGAAGAGATTAGAGCGGATTTGTTTGGTGAATTACTGTATTGAGCAGCAGAGGGGGTAAATTAATTTTCTAAAATTTATCAATGATTTAACTTTTGATATATTCAGCCAATGTGGTTGTTTTTAATTCACTTTAGAATCACAACCAGAAACTAGCTGTAGTTTCTGAATGACCGTCAAGGTCCTTAGTTTTGCCTATAGATTCCCCCTATGGGCATTTTTTTTGATCAAAAACATGTATAGGTGACTTTAAAATAAACCTTTTAGCAATTCATACGCAATAAGGCTGATACCATTAGCACAATAAAAATGAGTTCCACTCTAGTTAACATCTTAGTTCCATTTACTTTTCACTTAATTTATATAGCAGTTAACTCGTAGCATCAATGAAATAACATAACATGGAAAATAATCAAAAAGACAGAATTTGGATTTTGATCAGATCTGCTGTTTACATGCTTCTACAGTAGCTTTGAATGTTTCACTTAACCTTTAAACTTTTTCTAAAATTAAATATATTTACATATATGTTCTAAAATTTGATAGAATTTATTAAAACTTTAGATTCTAAGTGTAAATAATGAGAAGCGCTAATATTCGACGTGATGGCTACTTAAAATTTCTGAATACATGGCAAGACCGTGATGTCATTAAAGTACTTTCAGGTGTGCGTCGCTCTGGAAAATCCACCTTATTGGCGATGTTTCAACAAGACCTAAAAGCACAGGGTGTACAAGCCGAAAACATCATTGCCATCAACTTCGAATTTATGGAATTTGAAGAACTCACCGATTACCGTAAACTACATGATTATGTATTGTCCAAAGTTGATAAAAGTAAAAAAAACTATGTTTTTTTAGATGAAATACAACATGTTACAAATTTTGAGAAAGTAGTCGACTCTTTATATGTTCGGGATTATATCGATTTATATATTACAGGCTCAAATGCATTCTTTCTAAGTGGAGAACTTGCGACTTTACTTACAGGACGCTATATCGAGCAACACGTTCTACCTCTGTCATTCCAAGAATTTAAACAGTGGCATATTGAAAATAATCCGATCATCCAACAATTATCCAATCGTGATTTGTATGCCATGTATACGCGCAGTAGTTTCCCTTATACGCTTGCCATGACTAGCCAGCAGGAAACTTATGATTACTTGCAAGCGGTCTATGCCAGTGTAATGTTTAAAGATGTTATTCCTCGTTTGAATACTGCCGATATTAACTCTCTCGAGCGTGTCGCAAGATATTTGGCAAGCGTGACAGGCTCACCTATTTCCATCAATAAAATTAAAAATACCTTTGTTTCAAGTGGGGTTAAGATTTCATTTGAAACAGTAAAACGCTATATTCAGGGCTTACAGGACAGTTTGTTATTTTATAGTGCCGCACAGTTTAAAGTACGCGGGCGTGAGTTATTACAATCCTCTGAAAAATACTATTTAGTTGATGTCGGATTGCGCCGGATTATGTTGCCTGATGCTAATGCTGATCAAGGTCATATCTTAGAAAATGTGATTTATCTTGAGCTTGTCAGACGAGGTTATACGGTCTATGTAGGGCGGGTTGATGAATATGAAATTGATTTTGTTGCTGTCGATACTTTACAGAATTTAACTTATTATCAGGTGGCATTAGAAACGCTCAATGAGGAGACACTCAGCCGAGAGTTACGTCCATTACAGAAAATTTCTGATTCGTATCCCAAGTATTTGCTTACCTTAGACACGATAGGGACTGAAGCGAATTATAATGGTATTGTAAAAATGAGTGCTCTCGATTGGTTGCTATCTGAAAATAAGTAAAGTTGAGGGTAGACATGGATACTCTTATTTATTAATTAAAACTCAAAGACTTTTCAGCATCATTCAAGAATGTATTCAAGCATAATTTCTGCTCCAATTGTGATGGATCGATTTACCTCGATTCGATTGAGTCAGACTATCATGATTGAGCCAGAGTCGCTTACTGAAAGTAGCGAGAATTGCGCTGGAGTTTCTGAAGGATATTAATTCCTTAGTTTGCCCATTCATCCATCTGGGCATTTTTTTTGATTAAAATACAATGCTGTTCTTGCTAAAAAATGACGGCACCCACCATAAAACACAATATTCCAAAAATAGGTGGTGTTTCAAAAAGTATGCTGGCATTAAACGAATCCATTATTGATATAAAAGAACACTAAATCAAAGGCTTTGAAATGATTTTCAAGCTTTTTGGAGAAGTTGCAGC
>NZ_JBBCWZ010000131.1:0-4288 GCF_037145695.1 Acinetobacter sp. USHLN143 | reverse complement strand
GGTATAGACCCAGCCTGAATGAGTTTGAATATACGTAAAGTCACTGACCCATAATTGGTCAGGTCGATCAGCACTAAAATTACGTTTCACTAAATCATCTGCTCGTTTTTGATCATCTCGGTTGCGGGTAGTTTGTTTGTTCTTACCACGCCAAACACCTTGTATATCTAGCTTCTGCATCAATCGAGCAACTGTACAACGTGCAATAACATAGCCTTCACGTTTCAATTTTTGCCAAACTTTACGTACACCATATCGACCTGAACTTTCCTTCCAAATTCGTTTAATTTGTTCAGCATGATGCTTATCATGTAGATCTCGTTTCGCTCGATGTTCTGGATTGTCAGCGAGATCTAAAGTTCGGTAATAGGTTGAAGCTGCGATCGGTAAAATCCTACAAATCGCATCAACACCATATAAGTCTTTATTGTTATGGATGAAATCCATCATTATTTGTGTGGGCGGTCGAGCTCCGCCTGGGCGAAAAAAGCGGCTGCTTTACGTAGAATTTCATTGGCACGCTTTAATTCTTTAATTTCACGTTCCATTTGCTTCATTTTTTCTTGATCAGATATCTGTTGTACTTTAATAGGATTTTGCTGATCTAAATGCTTTTGATGCCAGGCACGAAGTGTTTCAGGAGTACAACCAATCTTAGGCGCAATTGCTGTGATTGCAGCCCAAGTAGAAGGATAATCTTTTTCAGATTCAATTAGTAATTGAACCGCTCTTTCTCTAATTTCGGGGGTATAGGTTGGTTTTTTCATCGGAATAGTCTCTCAGAATATTGAGTCTCCGACAAACCCGGTACGGTTCATACAGATTACATGCAGGTGAATTACTCTGTGGCTGTATCATGGCTTTTGTGCAATCCAATCCATTTGATCCGAATGTTCTCTTTTGCAATAAAGCAGCCTCTTCTGCTTTTCCTGAACCAACGAACTATGTCATTGATTTGATTCAACCGACAACAGTGATGCTGAATCAAATCTCCAAAGAAGGGATTAAATGCAAGAAATGTGGTAAGAAAAAGATAGGGGATGGAAGTTATTATCCGTCTAATTGGAACCAGCCCATGAGTCGAGATCAGTTGAGTAAGAATCATTTTAAATGAATAAGAGAAGGATGGCTTACCTCACTTCTCCGAATAACAATGCTATGCTTTTCAACCAAGGTTATAAATTGGCAACTACATTTCATTCTTCTTCATGCTGGTCCTATAGCCTGTAGACAATTACTACATCATTTGCATTCAATGCTCAATACAGCCTGTCAGCAGAACCGCAGCGATACTTTTTTTCGTGCATACATGTAGTGTTTAAATCCATTCATTTTTCAATGATCCTCTGCCGTTTATCACATTTATGGTCGATCTTTAACCTTGTGAAAAATGCACATACCGATCCCTTCAAACTGTCAAATTTATGTATGCATGACATTTAAAGAAAATTATCTGATCAATTTTTTTAGGTAAAATTCATCAAGAAAAAAGTTATTATTATTCATAACATCACCAATAACCACATAAAAACAATAATTTAATAAATTATTCTTCCAATTTTTTTATATTTAGTGTTATTACCTCTAAATCCATGTTTACCACCTTCTATTACATAAGTAATTTAGAAGTATCCACGATATAAATTGCTTGCCCTCACACCTCTCCCCTCTCACGCCCAAAAAATTTATACTGAAAGGCAGATTAAGCCCGTTCGAGTTACATATAGCCGCATGCTATATTGAAAGCATTAAGAAAATATCCTCAATATTTATAGGATTTTTAAAGTATGAACTAATTTTCGAAGAACCCTTTCTAAGTAATGTGACCTATTAGGAAAAATGAAAATACTGAAATCTCCGTATCAACAATCAGTCAAAGTACATCCTGATGATTTTCTGTAACCGATACCCAAGGACTATACCTACCCTTCTGATGTGCTGTGCAACAAAGCCCTCCTTAGCCACACTATAGCTATAGATTAATTCCATTATTTTGTGGTTTAATTAAATTATTCATTCTTAAGACCCAATTTAATGGATTTATATTTCACTAAACCAGAAGAAGTTGTGACTCTTTTAGGTGAGCGTTTACGTAAGCAACGACTCTTTCTGGAGATGTCTCAAGCTGAGGTAGCAGCACGCGCTGGTGTCGGCGTGAATACAGTTTCGAATCTTGAAGCGGGACGAAATGTATCTGTTGAAAATTTAGTCCGTATTGCAATGGTCTTGGGTCGATTAAACGAACTTCAGGAACTATTTAAACCTCAGCTTAACAGTGTGAATGACATTCTTCGCTATGAGAGTCAAAGTAAGCGCCACCGTATTAAGAGGAAGGGATAATGCTCAATAGACTTAATGTTTATTACAACGGTTGGGGCGAATCATGGTTATGGGGAACGCTGATTAGTTCAACAGCCACGACAGGTAGACCCACCATTGCTTTTGAATATAGTCCAGAAGCAATACAGCAAGGTGTTGAGCTCTCTTCTTACTTGCTGCCTTTAAAAGGTCTACCATTCAGACAAGGTTTTCCTACTCATCAAATGGGACTCCCAGGTCCAGTCTATGACGCTTTACCAGATGGTTGGGGCATGATGTTGATGGATCGATATTTCAAAAAAATTGGCTTAAATTCAGCACGAATTGGACCTTTGGAGCGTCTGACCTATATTAGTAGTCACGCAATGGGTGCCCTCTCCTTTGAACCTTGTGTTGCTGACATGCAAACCTCAGAAAATATCCCTTTACAACAACTGGCCCAGGAAGTTCAAGAAGTACTCAAAGGTGAAGGTGGTGAATTTCTACAGCATTTATTGGTCATGGGTGGCTCCCCTCAAGGTGCCAGACCAAAAGCGTTGGTTTACCGAGATCCTGTCAATTTAGAGTTTTCGACTCAAGATTCTGATCAACATGAAGCCTGGCTGATTAAGTTTCCTGCTCAGCAAGAGCATCCTGAAGTCTGCGCCATTGAAGCCGTCTATGCAGAATGTTTGCGACTTTGTGCAATTGAGACTCCAGATACCCATTTCTTTAATTTGCCCAATGGTTTAACGGCTTTTGCTTCTAAACGATTCGATCGTCAAAATGGTATGCGGATTCCAATGCAGAGTTTGGCTGCATATACAGGAGCAGACTATAAAGTTCCAGGTAGCCTAGACTATCGCAATTTTCTCCGGGCAACCTTGATGTGTACGCAAGATGTACGAGAAAGATTGCATGCTTTTAAACGTGCTGTGTTTAATGTGCTTTTCAATAATCGGGATGACCATACTAAGAACTTTTCATTTCTCATGGAGAAAAATGGTCAATGGAAATTGGCTCCAGCCTATGATGTGACCTTCTGCGAGGGTCCAGGTGGTTATCATCAAATGGACATTATGGGAGAAGCGCTCAATATTTCCCGAAATGACATACATAAACTCGGTACTTCAGAAGCTAATCTGACTACTCTAGAAGTCGATGAGATCATCTTGACCATGCGTGAAATTGCACTTCAATTTAGTCAAATTGCGCAGCGCCTGTATCCCCATCAAATTCGAGAATCTACCCTACAGATGATTCAATCACGGATTCAACAGAATATTGATTTTTTAACTGAAACCTAAGCGTAAATATAAACTAAGCGCCAACCATCAACTGCAAATAGACTTTGATATAGTTAGTCGCTACATAATCTGTAGAACCTGTGAATTAGCTCTCTTTATAATCACGAATATTAGATGGATCACCGCTAAGATATATTCTGCAAACGTGAAATCACTACATCCAGATCGAAAATCACTAAGAAAAAACTGTCACCAAAAAAAGGTCTGCACTATGGATAGATGCAGACCAAACTCTGGATAACTACCAGCACGAGAAATATGTCGCAATTTTGCATAGACATGAATTTGATAAAATCAGCCCAGAAAGCCAGAAATTCATAAAAACTATTTCATCAATCCCCTATAACTTAATCACGTTCATGGTCGATCTTAAATCTTGTGAAAAGTACTCATGCTGACCTAGCCAAACTGTAAAACTCATGTATTCATAGCCTTTAAATGAATCTTTCAATCGGTATATTTAAGGTAAAAACTAGTAATCAGAAGTTATTATCACCCCCATATAAAACAAGGATCAACTTAAAAACAATAACTTAGTAAATTATTCTTCCATTTTTTTTATATTTAGTGTTATTGTTTGCTTCTGCAATTGATGGATGATTTTCTTGTTGAGATTTCTTATCTTCGCATGGTGTTTCTTTACTACATCCACAACCACTCATAATTATACCCATTAAAAAAAT
>NZ_JBBCWZ010000130.1:0-4302 GCF_037145695.1 Acinetobacter sp. USHLN143 | reverse complement strand
AAAAACCAACTAAAAAAACTATTAAATATCATGTATTTAACCCCCTATTTTGTGCAAATAGCTATCAGTGTAGTGTGCTCTCGGTAAAAGAATTACGAAGTAATTCACATTTTGTATGCGAGCGAAGCGAGTTACAGTCTTTAAATCTTCTTTTTCTAAAACAAAACACTCAAACAATTCTACTTGCAAACAGAAATTTCTACTTTTGCTTTTCCCCCCCTCAAATAACTCACGATCTAATTTAGTCTGATTCAGCAATAATCACAGATAGCCTTTGTTTCGTGTAAACAACATTCTTGATGAATGATTGTTTAACACAAAACAAGATGCTATTGTGATTTAACGCAAGGATACATAGAGACCCCTCCACTTCGTTGCAGGCTTCTATGACCTTGTTCAGGAGGAGACCTCCCGAAACCCTCCAAAAGCAAAGGCAAAAGCATGACAGAGACCAAACGTAATAAAGTTTATAAAGTCCGATTTTCTGATGCTGAAGTACAGAAAATCAAAGATGCCAATATCCTAAATATTGCGAAATATCTAAGAGATACTTCGCTTGCCCAAATTGATGCAAAGCAAGGCAACGTCAAAAAAAAGAATCAGGAACATCACTACACCAAATTAGATCGTGAATTTTTACTTGAGCTATCTCGAATTGGGGGCAACATCAATCAGATTGCAAAGGCAATAAATACCGATATTGCAAGCAGTCGTCCCCTTGATGCTGCAAGGCTTTTGCACCTGTTAATAGGGATTGATCAGACCTTAAAGGAATTGAAAAAATGATTGTTCAGTTCTTTAGATACGGCAATGGTTTGAGCAAAGGTCCACTGGATTATTTACTTGGTAAAGACCGTGATCGAGATTATGCAAAAGTCCTACAGGGCGATGTTTCCGAAGTATCAGGATTAATTGATACGTCACCTTATGCAAAGAAATATACATCCGGATGCCTAAGTTTTTATGAGCATGATTTATCTGATCAGGATAAACAAAAAATCATGCAGGATTTTGAGCAAGCCTTATTCCCTGGCATGGATCAGAGCCAGTACCGTGTCTTGTGGATTGAGCATCAAGACAAATTAAACGAAGAAACTGGGGAGCGAAGATTAGAGCTTAACTTCCTAATCCCTAATGTTGAAATCCTTACAGGAAAACGTTTACAGCCTTATTATGATAAAGCTGATCGTCCTCGTATTGATCTGTTTAAGAAGATTACAAACTATGAGTATCAGCTGCATGATGCAGATGACCCCCTCTATCGCCAAGCCGTTACAACGGCAAAAAACTTGCCTAAAACTGTTAATGAGATCAAGGAAACGCTTGATATTGAAGCAACGAGAGCCGTTGAAAGTGGGCTAATTACAGATCGGCAGAGCATGAAAAAATGGCTATTGGATCTTGGTCTTGAAGTCACCAGAGAAACCAAGAAAAGCCTATCCATTAAAAATCCGAATGATGACGAAAAAGCCCGCCCGATAAGGCTTACAGGTGCAATCTATGAGCAAGATTTTAGACTTACAGAAACGAGCCAACAACTTACTATCGCAGCATCAGAACGATATAGACGAGAAGCTGAACAGCGAAATCAGTCAGATATTCAAAGATATGCGGAATACAGTGCAAAGCGAAGCACAGAGCTTGAGCAGCAGTATCGACAGCACCAAAACGGATATACAGCAGAAACAGAGCGAAGCAACGAACGAGATATTGCAGCAGATCGACCAGACTACAGCTCAAGCCAAGAAGCAGCAGCAACAAGGCATGACAGCCCTATTGCAAGAACAACAACAGCAGATCAAACAGCTACAAGCGAACTTGCAGCAGTTGAACGGCTTGAGCCAAGAAACAGCCCAAGCAGCCAAATTAAAGAAAACCCTTATTACATCGAATATAGCCTTGATTTCACTGGCATGTATAACGCTTATCAGCAGTATTTGTCTGGGATACGTCAGCAAGAGCAAATACAACGATATACAAGCGATGCAGAACAAAGTCGATTATCTGAAAAGTCAGGGGGGGAGCATGATAACAACAACGTGCGGAGGGAAACTGTGCGTAGAGTTAGACCCGAAATATCAAGACATGAATTACGCACTGGACAGTGGAACAAGACCCCTAGCAATAGTGAGAGAGATACGTTAAATGAGCTTAGAAGCACAATTATTGAAGATTATCGAAGATCAACAGCTTCAGTTGAAGCAACAACAGCAAGCACAAGAAGAAGCTCTACAGCTTATACAAGCACAGTCAGCGACCATCAACGAATTGAAACAATACACGCAAACTTTAAACAGCATGCACAACGAAGCAGTGAAGATAGTGCAGAAATATCAGAAGTTCGTGCAAGAACTGTCAGAGCAAACTATCTCAGCAACTTTTTCACAAGATGTACAACAGAACTTGAAAGTACAGTTGCAGACACGTTTAAACGATTTAGTGCAGAACTTGCAGATCGACAATCAAGTCAAAAATCAGGTATCGAAGATTATTCCGCAAGCAGTCGAATTGGAGATCAACAGTCAATTGAAACCACTAGCAGAACAAATCACCGAGAGAATGAGTTCAGTAGAGCAGTTTCAGCAGAAATTAGCTCAATTAATCCAACAAGTGTCATCAAAGCTTTAGACGTGCTTGATCAACGTAAAGAGCTACAGAGAGAGCAAGAGCGTCAACGCAGTCGAGATTATGATTCACCAAGCCCATTTTGACCCATTTTTTTTGCGGAGCATTGCATTTGCAATGCTGTCCTTAAAAAAAAAGTGTCTTAATTTTGAACAAATTACAGGTTTTGAGGTGGTAACAGATTTATTTTTGCGAATTTTCAACGAATGAGAAAAAAAATCTTGCATTAGTTGTAAAGTAGCTTCAAATTGAGAGCAATTAGATACATTTTCTTGAATTAGAAAAAGTACCGACCAAAAAAAAGCCCCAGTTTTCGACGACGCAAGGCTTCTTTTTGGCTTCATCAACAGACTTGTTAGTAGCTGAATCCACATGTATAGGCGTATTATGAAGTGGATACAGCGATTTAACAAGTCTAAATAACTGACTTGTTTATGCTGAAAACTGTAACAGCGTTTAATTTACGCAAAAAAGCCCTGATTTTTGAAGAACAACAGACTAAGAAGTCTGATCTTGACGCATCTCTTAGCGTTTTTCGTCTTTCAATCCCCGATAATTGTCCACTTTGGACTTCAAAAATAGCTCTTGCAGGTGAAAAACCGACTTGGTTTCACAAAGATGAGGCTAATTTTTCTAATTTCGCATACTTAAAAACAGCAACAGACTTTAAAACTGGCACTCTAATCATTGATATAGATCAACCCGTTGCAGACACGATTGAAGCAATCATTTACAGCACTTTAAATGCTCCAATTCCTAATCTAATTATTAAAAATCGAGCAAATAAGCATGTTCAGCTTGTTTACTGTCTTAAAAATTGGGTCTGTATTGATACAAGCAACAAAAAAGGCAACTACAGCGCAAAAGCACATTCACTCTACAAGGCTCTTAAACGGCATCTAAACGCTATATTTGGCGGTGATGATGCTTATCATAACTTTTTCGCTAAAAATCCATTCTGTGAGCAATGGGACGTTGTAGGGATGCGTTCAACAAGCTATGAGATGTATGAACTTGCTCGAATTTCAGAACTAGAAGTCAAAAGCACAACATTCATTGAGCGACTACAGTCGAAGCAAACAGATAAAGCCCTGAAACAAGCGTCAGATCGTGCAACTGTTGGAAGCGGTGAACGTAATGACTTCTTATTCAATACTGTGCGTGTACGTGCTTACTCACTCTATAACAAGCACTCGAAGAATTGGACACGTCAACAGTTTGAGAATTGCATTAATGATTTTGCTCAAGAACTAAATCAAACGAAATGCAGTCCAGCTCTTGAAATTAGTGAAGTTGCTACGATTTGCCATAGCATAGTGAGCTTTTGTTACGGCTCGTTTGGTGAACATCAGAAATATACAAAATCAGAGATCAGTAAGATAGCGTCCAAGTGCGGTAAAAAAGGCGGTAAAGCAAAAGGCTATAAGTACGCAAAACAACGCCAACAAGCTCGTAAACTAGCTAAACAGGGCAAGAAAGCAAAAGATATAGCCGAAATAACAGGTTTATCAATTCGTGCTGTCTACAATGCTATTAGTGAAGAAAAACCAACTAAAAAAACAGTTCAAAAACCAACTAAAAAAACTATTAAATATCATGTATTTAACCCCCTATTTTGTGCAAATAGCTATCAGTGTAGTGTGCTCTCGGTAAAAGAATTACGAAGTAATTCACATT
>NZ_JBBCWZ010000129.1:0-4337 GCF_037145695.1 Acinetobacter sp. USHLN143 | reverse complement strand
AAGTGCAACCTAAATCAGATATCAGCCCTGTCTTAAACGGGGCTTTTTTATTTCTGAATTAAATTTTTAAAAAACTATGACTGAAGGAGTTAGCAATGGTTGTGGGCAAAGACTTTTCCTGTGCATCAAACCTGTGTGTAACTCAACGTATAAATCTGTGATTTATGCGGAGTTATGCATAGTGTTTGTGCATAGATCAGAAAAGGCGTTCGCTTGCGATTGTCCATAATCTTGTAACGACTAATTTAATACGGGCCTAATCCCAGATAGCCTTTGATCAGGCAGCCAATATTCTGACGAATCTTGCCTGCGCTAGATCAACATGCTATTGTGATTAGCCAGCACACACAAAGGGGACTTTCTTCGCTTCGCTTGAAGATTCCCTTTTGTGGCACTGGATCAGGGGCTTCACCCCCGACACCCCCGAAAACCGCCCAAAGAAAAAATCATAGATTTTCCCTTTGTCCGGTTACCGCCGAGGATTGGATTTAGTCATGACAAAACAAGACGTAGTGAAAAGACAGAAGGAAATCAAAATCCGTTTGACGGATGAAGAACATGAAAAGCTTTTGAAGCTATGCACTAAAGCCAGTCTAGCTAGTTGGATGCGTGAAACTTGCTTAGGTGAAAAACAGCCAAAACGTAATCAGATCCGCGAAGTAGATCCTCAGTTACTCAGACAACTTGCAAGTATTGGTAATAACCTAAACCAGATTGCCAGAATCATGAATCAACAGAGCAAAGCTAATTCTGCGATAGACCGAATTGCTGTTATTACTGCTTTAGCAGGCGTAGAGCGAGAATTACAGAGATTGCACGATGATCATAAAAATACATAGTCGTGGTGTAGGTGGTGGCTGTGGTCCCGTTGATTATTTACTTGGCAAAGACCGAGATCGGGAAGACGCAAGGCTAGACCGTGGCGACCCTGAACAAATGATTCAGCTGATTGATAGCACTAACTTTGCTCAGAAATATACGTCTGGTGTTTTATCGTTTGCCGAGCGTGATTTAGATGAACACCAAAAGCAACAGATCATGGATAGCTTTGAACGTGCATTACTTCCTGGACTAGATAAAGACCAATATTCAATTTTATGGGTACAGCACCAGGATAAAGACCGCCTGGAATTAAATTTTGTCGTTGCCAATGTGGAATTGCATAGCGGAAAACGCCTACAGCCATATTATGACAAGGCAGACCGTCCACGTTTAAACGCTTGGAAAGACTTAGTAAACGATCATTACCAGTTAAAAGACCCTAATGACCCTTTGAACAAGCGTGAACTATGTACACCCAATAATTTACCTAGAACCAAAATTGAAGCGTGTGAAGCTATTACAAACGGGCTTTTAAGCGTAGCGGAACGTGGAGAGCTAAAAAATCGTGATGATGTAGTCAAAACGCTTGAATCAGCAGGGTTTGAGATAGCCCGAACCACTAAGAAAAGTATCAGTATCAAAGACCCCGAAGGGGGGCAGAATATCCGTCTAAAAGGGGCTATCTATGAGCAAGATTTTAGATTTGGCAAAGAACTTCGAGCAGACATCGAACGAGCAAGCCAAGAATACAGAGCAGATCGTAGCAGCCGAGTTCAAACAGCACGAGCAACGCTTGATCGGCTTACTGAACGAAAACGAGAAAGTAATCAAATCCGCTATCCAAGAGCAGAACAAACGTCTGTTCCCGATTATGTTAAAAACTTGGAGCATCGTAGCCATAGCCATCGTAACAACGCTTCTATTGATGTGGGGGATTTTGACGTATCAGAGCTACAAAATCGGCAAGAACGCAGACTTAATAGCCCAGCAACAGGCCACAATTCAACAGTTGAAGGACGCAGGGGGCAATTTGAATATAACGAACTGTATAGACAACAAGAACCGAAAACGCACATGCATTCAGATGAACACCAAAGCAGGAAGCTGGAAGGGTGGCTATCTAGTGCCAATGGGGTATTAATTGATGACAGAACTCGAAAAGCACTTACTCGAAGCCTTGGAACAAGCTCAAGCACAACAGCAGCAGAGAGAAGCCGATTTACAGCAGATGTTCGAAGCTACACGGCAGGAAAATCAAGCTATCAAGGCAGCCTTCAAGAGCTTACTGGAAAGTATTTCCGAAACAGATCGGAAACAAGCGGACAACTGGAACAACTTAATAAAGCATGTCAGCGACTTGAATGGACAACTGAAAGACTTCGAGAAACAAAACAGGCTTTTGAACAATCAGTTAACCACAATACAAGAGCAGTTGATAAAGTTGAAAAAATGAATAAACCTCAAATTAGTTACAGTCCTAAAATGAGGTGAATAAGCTTATTTCTTACATACAAATTTATATAGGTCGTGTTTGCTAGAACCGGGTACTAAGTCAAACCACTGAGTTGGATTTGGCTTAATTGCTGTAGCAGAAATTTCACTGTATCCAATTTCCTGCATTTTTCCTGTTTTACAGTTGGTTTTAGTAGAGGTATAACCAATACTGTCAACGCCTACTCGCTTATGTAAAGCTGTGACAATATCACCTGATTTTGTTTGTTTTATTAAATAGTATTTACCTTTATCCCCTGACGCACTTCGCGGAATAAGGGTATCTGCTAAAGCATGGCCAGTAGCAAATATAGCGATAAATATAAGTACTAGTTTTTTCATATTCTTTTTACTCTAAATAAGGGGCTTTAAATGTTTAAAATTCTCGCGATAAGTTTACTAGGTTTATCTTTAATAGGGTGTGGAAATTCTGATCCTAATGCGCCTTCAAAACCTAAAAAACCTAAAACAGAAATGCAGATGCAAGCGGCTAAATTCTCTAGTATGTCTAGATGTTTAAAGTCGATTCAAGATACAACTAAATTACCTTTGAAGCCTATGACAGATAAACCAGAAAAAGTTACGGGTTTTCTTGGGGATACAGAGAGACAGTTTTATTGCGGAATCAAAGAAACAGGTACTGAAGGTACTTTCGTAGAAGGATGGTACACCGAAGAAGTAGAAGTTTATTAACAATGAAAAGGGCCAAATATGGCATAAGTCAATGTTAAGAAAAGAAATTTTGAAATGTATGGCAAAGAGTGGTACATTTCTGTAGGCGAAAAAAAAGCAAGCTGGCAGGCTCACTTTTTTCTCTTTGTTAAACAAATGCTTAAAGCATAAGTCAAACGCAAACTCGATACTTGCAATTGTACTGATGTTTTGACGCATTGCAACACCTTGGACGTTGCTAGTGATCAATAACCAACAATTTACAGCAGATTTTTACGCAAAATTACCTCACAAACCTTACTGTTCGGACGACTTAGGGTATGGGGTAATCATCCGACCAAAGAAAACGGCTATCCAAATGCCGTATATCCAACACAATCAACCGTGTTTAGTCACTTCTTTAGTGTTTGATATAGATCGACCAGACGCTTTTTTTGCTTGGTTTGATGCAAACCTACCAAAACCTAACTGGATAGCCAAAAACAAGCAGAATTGCCACGCTCATGTGGGATACATGCTTTCAGCACCAGTTTGTACGTCACATCGAGCAAAACAGAATATTCTTGAGTATCTAGCCAAGATTGAGCAAGCGTACACGCTTGCTTTAGGCGCAGATCGGGGCTATTCGGGCTTAATCACTAAAAACCCATGCCACAGTACATGGGAAACGCATATTTCTAACGTCCAACCGTATGAACTGGGTTATTTAGCTGATTTTGTCGAGCTTCAAGAGCTTAAAACCGATTTACAAGAGGTTTCAGGACTTGGTCGTAACTGTATGATGTTTGATACAGTGCGTTTTTGGGCCTATAAAGCGATTAGAGAACATTTAAGTGTTGGGTTCGATAGGTGGTATGCAGAAGTACTAGAACAGGCTAAAAACGTAAATGGAGCGTTTTTACAGCCACTTCCGTATTCAGAAGTGAAAGCCACAGCTAAATCTGTCGCTCGCTGGGTATGGCGTAACCATGCAGCAGCACATGCAAAGTTTATAGAGCGTCAGGCTGCTAAAGGGCGTAAAGGCGATTCTAGTCATGGCGGTAAAGCTAGATCAGCACAGTATAGCGATATGCGTCAGGAAGCCTTAAAAATGCATCTCATGGGTAAGAGCATCAAAGAAATTTCAGAATACTTAAGCGTGCATCGAAATAGCGTGTCGAAATGGATAAAAAATCCATGCACAAGTGCAACCTAAATCAGATATCAGCCCGTTTAACGGTTTTTGATTCGTGCAGGTGTGAAAGTGCAACCTAAATCAGATATCAGCCCTGTCTTAAACGGGGCTTTTTTATTTCTGAATTAAATTTTTAAAAAACTATGACTGAAGGAGTTAGCAATGGTTGTGGGCAAAG
>NZ_JBBCWZ010000128.1:0-4479 GCF_037145695.1 Acinetobacter sp. USHLN143 | reverse complement strand
TACCGTGTCTAGAAGCAAGGATACACAATAGGTACTTTTTCAAATAACTACGTTATTTTCAAAGTACCTATCGTGACCTTGTTCAGGGGGACAAGCCCCCCGAAACCCCCCAACCGCCTAGACCCAACATGAGGTGACTATGGCAGAAGAACATAAACACGAAATTCAGTTTGAAAAGAAGAGACCAGTTAGAACGAAAGTTGTGAAAGTGACTTTGTTCGATTCAGAGTTCAAACTTTTGGAAGATAAAAATCCGTACAACTCTGTAGCAAAGCTATTGAGAGAGTCAGCTTTGAAAGCTGTTAAACAAGAAGAAGTACATACAAGTACATATTCAAAACTTGATCGAGATTTCATTCTTGAATTAAGTCGCATCGGTACGAACATCAATCAAATTTCAAAAGCGATAAATATAAATATTGCTAGAGATGAACCATTGGATGCAGTGAAGTTACTTCATTTGTTGATTGGTATTGATGAAACCTTGAAGCAACTCAAGGAGTCAGTTAAATGATTGTCGAATTTTTCAAGCGTGGTACAGGCGGATCTACAGGCCCGATAGATTATTTCCTTGGAAAAGATCGGAATCGAGAACATGCAAAAATACTATCAGGTGATTTAGAAGAAGTTGCAGAACTCATAGACAGCTCACCTTACGTAAAAAAATATACAGCAGGGTGCTTATCCTTTTATGAGGATGACTTATCAGATGCAAAGAAAAAAGCCTTGATGGCAGCATTTGAAAAAACTCTTTTCCCCGGTCTTACGCCTGATCAATATCGAATTGTTTGGATTGAGCATAAAGATAAAGAAAATGCAGAAACTGGAGAGAAGCGTTTAGAGCTTAATTTCTTAATTCCAAACGTAGAGATCACCACAGGCAAACGCCTACAGCCATTTTATGCAAAAGCAGATTTGAATCGAGTCGATGATTTTAAAAGTATCGTTAATTACAAATATCAGCTTTTTGACCCTGACGACCCTATCAATCGGCGGTCAGTAAAAATCGCAAAGAACTTACCACAGGACAAAAAAGATTTTATTAGTGCCATGAATACAGAAGTTGCTTTGGCAGTCACGGAGGGTTTAGTCCGTGATCGAGAAAGCCTTAAATCATGGATGACTGAAATTGGTCTAGAAATAACCCGAATCACTAAAAATCAAATATCAGTCAAAAATCCCAATAATCCAGAGAGTAAACCCATCCCGCTAAAGGGCGAATTTTATGAGCAGAACTTCCGACATTCTGAGCAAAGCGCAGAGCTTAAGAGAGAAGCATCAGAACGATATAGACGAGAAGCTGACAGCAGATATGCAAACTGCATTGAAAGATACAAAAAGCTTTGTGAATCAAAGAGTGAATATCATCTCGAACGATATGCAACAAGAGATAGAACAGACTCAAAAGAACTTACAAGACAACTTGAATCACAAAACAACAACCCTGCAAACCAACATAGACAAGATGGGGCAGAGCGTGAGCGAGGACACGAAGAAGATGCAAGAGAGCTTACAGATTCAAATACAGAGCTTGAAAAAGGACTTGCAGACGTTAAACGCATTGAGCCAAGCCACAGCAGAGCAAGCGAAGCTGAAAAAAGCCCTTTTTTCATCGAATATAGTCCTAGCTTCGATAGCACTTATTTTTCTTATTTCGAGCATTTGTCTAGGTTACGTCAGCAAGAGCAAATACAGCGACATAAACGAGATGCAGAAGAAAGTCGAGTATCTGAAATCGAAAGGGGGGAGCATGAATATCAGCAATTGCGACAACCAGTTATGTATTCAAATCGACACGAGCAAACCGAACTATCAGGATGGATTCCGAATAGTGAAGGAGGTCAATTAAATGACGTTAGAAGCACAATTATTGAAAATTATCGAAGATCAACAGTTTCAGTTGAAGCAACAACAGCAAGCACAAGAAGAAGCTCTACAGCTTATACAAGCACAGTCAGCGACCATCAACGAATTGAAGCAATACACGCAAACTTTAAACAACAAGCACAACGAAGCAGTGAAGATAGTGCAGAAATATCAGCAAATAGTGCGAGAACTATCAGAGCAAACTATCTCAGCAACTTTTTCACAAGATGTACAACAGAGCTTGCAAATACAGTTGCAGACACGTTTAAACGATTTAGTGAAGAACTTGCAGATAGAGAACCAGGTCCGCAGGCTGATCAAACAAGAAATACCGAATTTAGTGCAAGCAGAGATAGATCGACAATTGAAGCCAATCGCCCTACAGATGAAAGAGAAGTTCGACTCAGTGAGCAGTTATCACGAAAAATTTCAGGATTTAGTACAGGAAATATCTTCACGGCTTTAGATGTACTTGATCAAAGAAAGGAGCTGCAACGAGCGCAAGAGCGGAAAAATGACAGGGGGTATGATTCACCAAGTCCATTTTGACCCTTTATTTTTTTGCGGAGCATTGCAAATGCAATGCTGTCCTCAAAAAAAAAGTGTCTTAATTTTGAACAAATTGCAGGTTTTGATGTGGTAACGAACTTTTTTTGCTGAAATTGCATCAATGAGAACGTGAATTTTAAAAAAAATGTATTTTAGAGGTTCGCCATTTGTTGCATTGAACAACAAACAGTTGTAACGTGCTTTTAACAGATTCTTTTTAATAAAAACTCGATTCTCAGGTACAAAAAAAGACCCGAAAAAATTCTTTGGCGAGAATGGGTCTTTTGATGTACGTGTTGATCACTTGCGAGAACGTCAACATGCTTAATCATTATAGCAGTCAAAGACCACTCCGCAAGCCATCTAAGGGCTTGTGCGATGCAAATTAGTTCAAATCATACAAATATTTCACCAAATTCGTATTTATTTATTGATAAATCAGAACAAATTGCTGATTTACAAGAAGCTCTTGCCCTTTTTGACAAGTGCTTATCACCACTTGCACCGCATTGGGTTAGCAAAGATACACTGAACCACAAACCGAAGCATTTACGCCTACGCAAAGGTAAAAACTCACCACGAGAGAGAGATTATTTTGATTTCATTACACCAAGTGAGCGTTCGGAATATGGTTATCTCCGATATGCTTCAGAGTTTTGGCTTGGTACTTTTGTTATTGATATTGATGCAAATGTCGCAAGCAAAATTGAGGAAATAATCAGATTAAACCCTGATTTACCTTTGCCTAATCTGATTGTCAAAAACCCTGTAAACGGACACGTTCAGCTCTATTACTGTCTGCGAAATTCAGTCTGCATTGATGAAAAAAATAAACGCTATAGCAAGAAAGCGGTTGTGCTATTGAATGCAGTAAAAACACGCCTGAAAGAGCTTCTCAACGGTGATTTTGCACATAGAAATTCAGTCGCCAAAAATCCGCATAGCAGCATGTGGCGAGTATCTACTATGCGAGTACAGCCGTATCAGCTTGCTGAACTTGCGAGAATCACACGTATATATGAGCGTCCAGTGATACGCCCTATGCTATTCACTCCAAATTCAGCGAAAGCGGTCAAATTAAGCAAAAATATAACAGTAGGGGAGCGTAACAATTGGCTGTTTGAAACAGTACGGCATCACGCTTATAAGTTGTATTTCAAACATGGCGAGGACTGGACAAAACGCCAGTTTATGTCTTGCTTGTTTGATTTCATGAATAAACTCAATCTTGAGAAGTGCGAAACACCACTGGTTGAGCGTGAAGTGCGTGAAATCTGCCGGAGTATTACCCGTTTTTGTTATGAGCGTTATAGCTACTCTGAAAACACTAACGATGTGCTACGCAAGATCGCAAAACAGTTAGGCAAAAAAGGTGGAGCAGCAAAAGCTAAGTCATACGCAAAACAACGCAGAAAAGCCCTCTCGCTGCATCGCAAAGGCTTATCTGTTGCTGAGATTGTAAATACTACTCAACTGTCTAAATCTACTGTCTATGCGCTAATTAAGAAGCATAAAAGCCGCATTCAGAAAAACAGAAAATCAGTAGCAGTTAAGCCAGGTCTAAAGCAGAAATCTGTTTTTCCAAATAGCTATCAGTATGGGGTCTGTTCTTGGCCGCCTGTTCCGTATATATCTCAGCAATATTGCGGAGCAAGATTGCTTGTAATGGGTTTAAAACAATCTTTTTATACGTTTATAAGTTTTATTATTAGTGAGCGTCAGGAAGTTGTGGGCAAAGTTAAACGTTGTTGATAATACCTGTGGGCAACTCCGTATAAATCTCTGATTTATGCGGAGTTGTCCATCAGGTTTATCAATAAATCACGTTTAACGGTCGCTTGCGATTGTCCACATCTGACTAGCTCTTGCGTCATCTGCTTCTAAGACACGTTCGCCTTTGCATGTGTTAAACCAGATTCCTGAAGTAATCTTGTTTAACACATAGCAAGATGCTACCGTGTCTAGAAGCAAGGATACACAATAGGTACTTTTTCAAATAACTACGTTATTTTCAAAGTACCTATCGTGACCTTGTTCAGGGGGACAAGCCCCCCGAAACCCCCC
>NZ_JBBCWZ010000127.1:0-4517 GCF_037145695.1 Acinetobacter sp. USHLN143 | reverse complement strand
TCTACCCAATTTAATGTCGCAAGTTGTACATCTGCTAAACCTTGCCAATCTGCTTTTAAATATTCAATCACCTCTGTTTTGTATAAGCCATTCACCGTTTCAGCCAAAGCAATATCATATGAATCACCAGTCGTACCGACTGATGCTCGTAAATTTGCTGCCTCTAAACGATGACATTGTTGTCAAAATGCAGGGTATTGGTGGCTCCCCTCAGGGGCATAATTTGCTGAAGCCTAAGTTACTACTAAAAAATTAAAAAATCGTAAAAAATAGGAGCTTATAGCTCCCATTTTTTGTTAGCTTTCTAAGTCCCTATGTTAATTTGAAGAATACTTCATCATAACGTCCGAATACAGCTATATTTTTTTGATTTCTACAATATCACTTGATTCAATTA
This sequence comes from Acinetobacter sp. USHLN143, assembly GCF_037145695.1. Taxonomy (GTDB): domain Bacteria; phylum Pseudomonadota; class Gammaproteobacteria; order Pseudomonadales; family Moraxellaceae; genus Acinetobacter; species Acinetobacter fasciculus. The sequence goes on along the minus strand of NZ_JBBCWZ010000127.1, from coordinate 4,120 downwards.
GCGATTGGATATTACCAAATAAACTTTGAATATAATCAGACGCTATATGGATATCTAAATCCTCCCTGCTACGCCATTCTTCTAAGAAGAAATATCTACTCGAGTCATTTTCGCTAATATAAAGCTCATATTTCAAGCATCCTTCTTCGTGAAGCGTAGGCTCTATTACACTTTTTAAAAGCGCTTCTAACGTCTCTTTTTGATCTGACTTTGCCTTAAAGTTCGCAATTACTGAAATAGTCATTATTTCACCTTGAATTTGTTTTAGAAGTTTTCTAGTACAATTTTGCCTTTTGACTTACCTGATTCAAGCAACTTATGCGCCTTCTCCAAGTTTGCAGCGTTAATTTTGCCTAGATTTTGGTTGAGGGTACTTCTAATTTTTTGCTGGTCAACTAATTGGGCAACCTGTTGCAATAGATTACCTTGCTTTTCAATATCATCGGTTTCATACATTGAACGGGTGAACATCAACTCCCAATGGATAGAAATAGATTTAGTCTTAAATGGCATAATATCAAATGTTTGTGGATCATCGATCAATCCAAGCTTGCCTTGTGGTGCAATCAGAGAAACTATTTGCTTGATATAGGTTTCTGTATGATTTGTAGAGAATACATATTTTGGTTTTTCAATGCCTAGTGTCTCGATTTGTGCATTTAAATCTTTGCTATGATCAATGACATGGTCGGCACCAAGTGATTCCACCCAAGATTTCGTTTCTTCCCGTGAAGCTGTTGCTATAACGGTCAGATTTGTTTTTGCTTTTAGGAGTTGGATAGCGATTGATCCTACACCACCTGCACCACCAATAATTAAAATACTGCCAACTTCTGTTTCTGAAATTTGAAACCGATCAAACAGCATTTCCCATGCCGTTATTGCAGTTAATGGCAATGCTGCTGCTTCTGCATTAGATACTGTAATTGGTTTAAGACTGATAATTCGTTCATCGACTGCTTGAAACTCAGCATTACTACCATCTCGGGTTAAATCGCCAGCATACCAAACAGAATCTCCTACTTTAAACGAGGTAACTTTTGAGCCAACTTCAATAATTTCCCCAACGGCATCCCAACCTAAAATACGATTATTTGCTTCAGACGAATTTTTTCTCACTTTAGTATCAACTGGATTCACAGAGATTGCCTGAACTTTTACCAGTACATCACGTTCCTTAAGCGTAGGCTTCGCTTTTTCAATATCTACCAATGAATTTTTAAAATCATCATGGTTATTTATAACATACGATACGGCTTTCATAGATTTGTCCACAACTTTAAAAAAATATAGTAAAAATGGAAGCGAAGTGCTCCCATTTTTTGTTATTCAATAATTAAAACTCTTGGCTCGTTGGGCGCAAAACAATTTCATTAATATCTACATCCGCAGGCTGTTCAATTGCATAAGCAATTGCTCGAGCGACTGAGTCAGCTGGTATGGCTTGTTTGTAGAAATCCGTAACGAACTCTGAACTTTCTTTATGAGAAGAACCAAATTTTAGTTCTGACTCAACTGCACCAGGCTCAATAGTCGTCGTTCTAATTGTTCCCCCAACTTCATGACGAAGTCCTTCAGAGATGGCTCTTACAGCAAACTTAGTACCGCTATAAACAGTACCTCCTGGACTAAATACTTTTAACCCTGCAACAGATGCGAGATTAATAAAGTGTCCAAAGTTTTGTTTTTGGAAAACAGGTAGAGTAGCTGCTATACCATAAAGAACACCTTTAATATTAATGTCGATCATACGATCCCATTCATCAACTTTTAGCTCACTTAATGGTGCAATAGACATTAATCCAGCATTGTTTACCAATACATCGATTTGACCAAATGCGCTTAATGCCTTTTCAATAAGTGCTTGTACTTCATGTGGTTTGGTTATATCCATACCAATAAATTCAGCTTGACCACCTTCAGCACGAATATCGTGAACAATAGCCTCTAATTTTTCAGTACGTCTAGCACCAAGTACAACCTTTGCACCTTTTTTAGCAAGTAAGCGAGCAGTAGCTTCACCTAAACCACTACTTGCACCTGTGATAACAATAACTTTATTTTCTATATTATTCATACAAGTAACCTTCAACCTATCTGTCAATCATATTTGATGGATTAAGTATTACAGCCTTGTTAGGTATAATAAATGAATAATATTATCTTTCAGAATTCCTATTTACGGAATAATTACCATAACACAGGATTGGACATGCATAACAAATTGGAAATGATGCGTATCTTTTGTGTCGCAGCAGAGTCTCGAAATTTTAAAGAGGCAGCAACTCAGCTGGGTATTTCCCCACAGGTAGTGACACGGGCAATAAAAGAGCTAGAAGAGCAGCGCGGAGAGATTCTGTTTTACAGGAGTACTCGACAAATTAAAATTACCGCTGATGGAGAGCGTCTGGCAAAGCAAGCACGTTTTGCGGTGGGATCGATTGATGCTTTGTTTGTAAAAGACACCAAGGAAAAACGAGATGAAATACGTGGGACTGTCCGTCTTACTGTATCGTCTGTGTTAGGGCGTAAATTGGTAGTACCTGCACTAGCAGAATTTGCCACACGTTATCCAGATATTGTCGTGAATTGTGTGCTAACAGATTCACACTCGGATGTGATCGATGAGCGGATAGATATCGGGATCAGATTTGGATTTTTGCCGGACAATCGATATGTGGCAAGGGAATTGGCTAAAGTGAACTTTTATTCTGTGGGTACGCCAGAGTTAATTGATAAGGTTGGAATGCCCAAAAAAATTATTGACCTTGATAAATACCCTCTAACAGCCCTAGTCGATCATAAAACAGGGCGTTACTGGCCATGGACATTCACCGAAAGTCGAAGCTTTACGCCATCAAAGCCTCGTTTTATTACAGATGATCTTGAAGCTGAATTTCAAGCTATTCTCGCTGGAGTCGGATTCGGACACATGCCTGGATTTCTAGTTTTGCCGTGGCTTAGGAGTGGTAAGCTCATTCAGATACTTCATGAGGAAACCTCTCCCGTTTGGCGCCTGTATTTATATCGTCCACAGCGGGGCCCGACACCTTTGCGAATCCGAGCATTGTTTGATTACTTAGCGGAAGTGCTGGGCCATATAGAAACCTGAATCAGATGGAACTAACCTTTTTTCTAGAAAGTAGAAATCCGATAAGACCATCATGTATTCAGAGTAACTACAATTTTTCCTATTTGCTGATTTGATTCAAGATAGCGCTGAGCGTCATGCATGTCCTCAAAGTTAAAGCAACAGTCGATCACTGGACGAAGATACCCTGCACCTATACTGCTAAGAATAAATCGTCTGGCTTGCTCCCTTAGAACAGGGTCATGGAGAACCTCTAGGAACAAAAAACCTCGCATGGTTAAGCTCTTGCGTAATGCAACTTTAAGGGGAAATGGTGTGATCTCCGGGCTAAGTGCACCATGCATAACCATAGTTCCTCCCACAGACATCGCTTTTGCAATCTGTTCAATATGTGGCCCTCCTACAGCATCGAAGGCGACATCAAGATATTCTCCACCCAAACGTGAAACAAGCGCCTCATACAAATCTGGTTCATCTTCACTGGCTATAACATTTTTAACACCGAAATCCAGTAAACGTTGCTTTTTCTCTATCGTTTGTGTACTTGCAATGACCTTAGCACCCGCTGCTTCAGCTATCTGTATCGCAGCTAGTCCTACACTACTTGAAGCTGCTGTGATCAAGATCGTTTTTCCTTTCGAAACTCCACCAGCATGGATTACACCACCCCAAGCCGTCAAATACTGCATCCAGATTGAAGAAGCTTCTTCCCAACTTAAACTATCGGGTTTGTGAACTAAAAAAGTTTCTGGAATCAGAAGCTTGTCCGCATATGTCCCATATTTGGCTAGATTGTCAGTCGGAAGAATCGATACTGCATCTCCTGGAGAAAATTGGCGTACACCTTCACCTATCGCCAGAACTATGCCTGCTCCCTCATATCCCAGACGAGAAGGGAATACTGCCTTTTGAATATAAGTAACCTGAGTTCGATGAAATATTTTAGCTTTTTAGCAAGTTTTGGAAAGTTGGCTTATTTGGATTTAAGCAATAAGCCACTATAGCAGCCATAATATTCACCATAAAGTT
>NZ_JBBCWZ010000126.1:0-4704 GCF_037145695.1 Acinetobacter sp. USHLN143 | reverse complement strand
GAAGAAATTATTTAGACCAGTTATCAAAAACTTCATTGATGACTTTATTCTCGATAAAAATCATCTGCTACCACAGAGAATCTATAAATAATAGTGCGTAAGTCCTAATAAATATTTTTTTATATTTAATGCTTGTCAAATGATCCAAGAGCGCGTATTTTAATTTCAGAATCACATTTTATGAAAGACATAACATGTTAAAGCAACCTATCATTTCAAACGCATATTTTTATTTCTGGCAGTTTAGCTAATTGCCTGAATGCGTTTGGGCAATGAAAAGGTTGCCCACCAGTTTATACCTGATCGGCAACCCTGATCAGGTTTTTTTATGCCTTTCATTTTTTACAATATTTTGGAGACAGCCATGACAAACTTTAACTATTCATACTTTAACAACTTTTATTGGTCTTATTTTAGTCAGCTAATGACACTCACAACACCTTCGATTAGACCCATAACGCTCAAATAAAAGTTTGGACTGATTGCCAGTCCCAGGATTAAAGTCATGAATACCCCAAATACATCACAACAACATCATGCTGAAAGCATTTTAATTTTACCTCAGCAGCTTAAGCAGCAATTGCCACTGTCTCCGCAATTAGCCAGCCAAGTCGCTGAACACCGTCAAACTATTCAAAATATATTAGAAGGCAAGGATCATCGTTTAATGGTGGTCACAGGCCCATGTTCCATTCATGATGAAGCTTCCGTGCTAGACTATGCAGAAAAATTAAAACAACTTCAGTCACAGCTATCTGATCAGATTTTCCTGGTGATGCGTGCTTATATTGAAAAACCACGGACTACGGTGGGTTGGAAAGGTTTCCTTTACGATCCAAATCTGGATGGTTCATCCAATATGCAATTGGGCTTGGAAAAATCCCGTGACTTATACCTAAAAATTATTGAAATGGGCCTGCCAATCGCTTCGGAAATTCTTAGCCCAATGGCAACTGCTTATTTCGATGATCTATTGGCCTGGGGAGCGATTGGCGCACGTACCAGCGAATCACAAATTCATCGCGAAATTTCCAGCCATATGCCGTACAGCATAGGTTTCAAAAATGGTACTGATGGTTCGATCCAGATTGCACTAGATGCCATCCAGTCTGCCTCTCATCCGCATCAATTCTTGGGGATGAGCCAGTCTGGTTTACCATGTATTTTACACTCGCAAGGTAATCCGAAAGCACATTTGATTTTACGTGGCTCGAATAGCGGACCAAATTACCAATTGTCAGAAATTGAGAAAATCCGGGCCAAACATCAGATCGACTTACCGGCATTGGTAATTGACTGTAGTCATGGCAATAGCTCAAAAAATCCGATGCTACAGCCTAAAGTACTGGAACAGATCGTAGCAGAACGCTTACAGACCAATGTTCGTGGCGTAATGCTAGAAAGTCATTTGGTAGATGGCAACCAGAAAATTTCTGAGCAAATGACTTATGGTCAATCTGTTACTGATGGATGTCTGGGCTGGACAAAAACACGACAACTGTTACTGGAGGTGGCCAATACTTTAGCGATCAGTTGTCTGAAACGTAGTGCCTAAATTTAAAAACCACTTTCTCTGCTTGAGCAGCGGGGAAAGTGCTTTTTTGAATATCAGGAAGCAGTTATTTATAAATATAATTAACCTGTAATAGGTCACATAATTGTGACGATAATTTTCATCAAATTATTAAAATCTGTTTGTGTCCTTGTCTAACTCTAGACACAATAAAAACCAGTATATCTCTCTGAATATATAAATTTTTCAAATATTTAAATATCAAATCCGTTCACTTGGGGATCTCAATGTTTGCGCTAGAGCTTTTAGAAGAAGCACGAAAATTTATGCACCATATGCTAACCAAAGTGGTTGAATATGGCGGTTCAGATTTATTTATTACTGCAGATTTTCCACCAAGTATTAAACATCAAGGTTTGATGAAACCATTTGGACAGCAGACCCTGACCGCTGAGAAAACCAAGCTCTTTGCTTATAGCCTAATGAATGAAAAACAGCGCAATGAATTTGAAACCGAACTTGAGTGTAATTTTGCGATTACTGTTCCGGGTATTTCACGTTTCCGGGTCAATGTATTCCAGCAACAGTTGAATATCGGTATGGTGATTCGTACCATCACTGCGGAAATCCCAAATTTCCAGAAGTTAAAACTGCCTGAATCGCTGAAACATGTGATTATGGAAAAACGTGGTCTAGTCTTGGTGGTCGGTGGAACCGGTTCGGGTAAATCAACTTCACTGGCAGCGATGATTGACTATCGGAATGAAAACTCGGCTGGACATATCATCACGGTAGAAGATCCGGTGGAATATGTACACAAGCATAAAAAATCCATGATTACCCATCGTGAAGTCGGGGTAGATAGCCATTCTTGGCAAAATGCTTTAAAAAATACCTTACGTCAGGCACCCGATGTGATTTTGATCGGGGAAATCCGCGATACAGAAACTATGGAACATGCGATTGCTTTTGCTGAAACTGGGCATCTTTGTTTAGGTACGTTGCATTCCAATAATGCCAACCAGACTTTAGACCGGATTATTAACTTCTTCCCAGAAGAACGTCGCAATCAGTTGTTGATGGATTTGTCCTCCAATATGAAGGCTATTATTTCACAGCGTTTGGTTCGGACTCAGGATGGCAAGGGACGTCGAGCAGCCATTGAAATCATGTTAAATACACCGCTCATTTCAGACTTGATTTTGAAAGGAGAGTTTCATGAGTTGAAAGCGATTATGGCAAAATCACGGGAATTGGGAATGCAGACCTTTGATCAGGCTTTATTTGAACTCTATAACCAGGGCGAAATTTCTTATGAAGAAGCATTACGTAATGCCGATTCAACCAATGAATTACGTTTACAGATCAAATTAAAAAGTAATCGTCAAGACAATGCTCCGGCTGGGCAAGCCACCCAATTTTCCATGATTACAGAACCGAAAACAACTGATAAAGATGCAGAAGATCAGTCGGAAACGGAATAAAAAATTCTAATTTTCTATTAGATAAAACAAAAAAATCAGCCCTCAGGCTGATTTTTTTATCCAAAATCAAAATTAAAGCCCGGCTTCATACTCTGTATTTGAAAGTAGTTTTTCAACATCGGCCATATTGTCTGGCTTGATTTTATAGATCCAGCCTTTGCCATATGGGTCATCATTAATAAAATCAGGATCATCTTCAAGATCAGGATTGATTTCAACCACTACGCCAGACACCGGTGCATGAATATCGGAAGCTGTTTTAACTGATTCAACCACGCCAGCTTGTTCGCCCGCAGTGATATGTGAATCAAGATCTGGTGCTTCTACATAAACCAAATCACCTAACGCATCCTGTGCATGGTCGGAAATACCGGTCACAACAAGATCACCCTCAATGCGCACCCATTCATGTGTACTTGCGTACTTTAATTCTGCAGGATGATTCATTGATAACTCCTTAAAAATCTTAAGATCATTTTTGACATGTTTTATACATTCTTTTTAAGAAAAACAAAAGGCTTATGCTCCTTTATAAATAAGGATCTTTGCGCCAGTTGCTCGGGCTGCGGCCATTCCAGCGTTTAAACGCCCGGCTAAAATTGGCGACATCACTATAACCCAGTTCATCGGCAATCTGTTCCAGAGTGAAATCTGTCCGGGACAATAACGAGGTGGCATGCCGGTAACGCACTTCATCGACTAGGGTAGAAAAGGAGGTGCCTTCGGCGGCGAGTTGACGTTTTAAGGTGCGGTCAGACATGTGTAAGCGATCTGCCACACTTTCAATACTCAGATAATGCTGCTCGGCATGGGTCAAGATATCTCGGACACGCATGGCAATCCGATGCCGTTCGCCCAAGGCAGAAAGTTCCGTTTCACACTGGTTAATCGCAATCTGGCTGGCAATCGGATCGGCATGTACCAGCTTGTTCATCAGGTAGCTTTTATCAAAACTCAGAATTAAATGCGGCTGTTCAAAGCGGAACTGATGAGTAGGGAACTTTGCCATAAAGCGTTCAAAACCTTCCGGCTTCTTAAAATCGAAGTCGATTTCTCCCGTTGCATCGTTAACGCCGGTAATCGCTTTGGCCATACTGATCAGACCAATCATTAAAGCAATTGAAATTTCGGTGCGCAGAGGTTCAAGCTGAATATCGGTTTGTAGCTGTACCGTGGCTTTGGCATCAAAGGTCGAAAAAAACAGTTGTAGGAAAGGTAAACGAAGTTGAATAAATCGGTTCGCCAGTACCAGTGCATCGGTAATATTATTCGCCGTCATAATCGCATAGCCAATAAAGCCATGAATCGAGATCCGCATCTGTGTGCCGAGATGATAGCCCAAGGTCGGTTCGCCGGTCAGTTTCAGGGCATATTTCACCAGTTCGTTGGCGACAGGGGTTGGAATACGAAAATCAGGATCTGCCAACTGTTCACTGGTCAGGCCAAAAGGTTGGAAAAGCGACTCATTATTATAACCCCAGCGGGAAATGACATCGAGAAGCAGGAGACCGTAAACACCTGGAATTCCTTGGTCTTGGCGTGGAGCAATTGTTTTCATGCGCGATCCGTTGCACTCATTCAAATTTTTTTATTTATAATAGGACTTACGCACTATTATTTATAGATTCTCTGTGGTAGCAGATGATTTTTATCGAGAATAAAGTCATCAATGAAGTTTTTGATAACTGGTCTAAATAATTTCTTCTG
>NZ_JBBCWZ010000125.1:0-4713 GCF_037145695.1 Acinetobacter sp. USHLN143 | reverse complement strand
TGTTTGAAAGAAGAACTTTAAAAGCTTTATTTTCACCCGATAAAATACCCATAAAACAAGAGGAAGCTCAAATGAGCTTCCTCTTGTGAAAAATTGTGGGACAGCAATGCCAGATCGGTCCCTTTATTCTGTGCTCAAAGACTGGCAAAAATGATCAGCATCTTTGGCAGTCCATCTATCTTATTTATTCATCCGCGGCTAGCTTACCGCTCGTAACTTTGGGACAGGTTCGCCATCTACAATAAGTTCAAAACGTTGAATTTCTTCTTCCAGATGTGTCAGCAAGTTCTGCATTTTCGGCAGGGCATTACGACATGCGGTCAAGCCGACTTCCAGTTTGTCTAGATAGCTGGTCATAGTGATATTCAAGGCCTGACCATCCAGTACGATGGAAGCCGGATAAAGTGCTTCAAGACGTGCACCATTCCAATACAATGGTTCTTGTGGCCCAGGTACATTGGAAATAATGACGTTAAACGCCTGACGTGTCGGCATTAAACCGGAGGCAATATTCAGACCTGCTGCACCGTAGACAAAGGCACTATAGTTCAAAATCTGGTTGGCATTCATACGTTTGAAGCGTTCTTTGGCACTCAGCACACTGCGACGTACGATCTTGAGACGTTCCAGTGGGTCTTCTTTATGCGTGCCCAGATTGGCCAGAATCATGGTAATACGGTTGGATATATCTGAATCATCACTACGAACAGAAGCTGGAACCATGGCAATTAAGGGTTTTTTCGGTAAGGCATTTTGCGATAATAAATATTCACGTAATGCGCCTGAACAAATGGCCAGGACGATATCATTAATGGTCACGCCCAATGCTTTGGAAATATGACGTAAGCGTGAAAATTCGAAAGACTGGGCTGCAAAGCGACGTGAAGCACTGACGCGTTGATTCAGAATACTGCTTGGCGCCTGAAAGCTGGATACATAATCCGGATTGCGTCCCATATCTTTCATGACGGTTTGCGACAGTTCATAAGCAACTCGTGGCGCACATTCCAGTTGCCCCTTAATGGTCTGCAGGACATTTTTAAACCTGTTAACTTTAGGTGCTTTAAGGCGTTTGGCACGTGGGCCTTCCACACACCAAGGCGGTACAATACTCTTGGCATTTGGATCATGTGAAAGCGACTTTTCGACCAGACGCATGCCAGCAATTCCATCCACCATGGCATGGTGAATTTTGAAATACATGGCAAAACGGTTTCCTTCAATGCCTTCAATGATATGACAGGTCCATAAAGGTTTGGCGCGATCAATCAGGGCACTATGTTCTTGAGAAATATAGGTCAGCAATTCACGGATACGGCCCGGTTTTGGCAGGGCAATATGACGAAAATGATGATCTAAATCAAATTCTTGGTCTTCATCCCAAAACAGGCCGTTTAAATAATTGTTAAAAGGTGGGATAGGGGAGCATTTCGAATTTTGGATATCCGTGACAAGATCCTGAATAAAGGAAGCTGGCGCATTGTCGGGAATTTGGAATAAAAATAGTCCACCTACATGCATAGGCTGCTGCCGTTTCTCTAAAGTTAAGAAAATAAAATCAATTGGATGTAATGGACGCATAGCGTGGATTGCCTCACTGCATTCTCTATGGCTTTTTTGCTAAAAGGCCTTGTTAGAATTATTACTTTAGTTTTTAAAGTATATCTTTTTTAGCATATAAATGAACTGCTTTATCTTGCCTTAACTGTGAAAAAGTGGCTATTGACAAGAACAAAATATCTTCCTAAGTTTATGAAATGTGAAAATTTTAGTTTTAAAATAGAGCCTGTTGAACATTCATAATTTGAGCCAGATATAAGCACAAGCAAGAGCGACCGTATTTTCATAACTCTGCTTGAGCTTAACAAGTTCAGAGACCAGTTAGGTATAGAAGATCATGAATACAAGCGTATGGGTAACTTTAAACTAAGAGTATTAGACCTTGCTGTTAAAGAAATTAATGAAAAATCAGATATTAAAGTCAGTTATACGCAGGTGAAAAAAGGTAGGACAATTACAGGCTTTAAGTTTGTAGTTCATGAGAAACTGAAAACTAAAACAGAAAAAACAAGTAAGTTGCGTGATGTTGATACTGCTGATATGTTCACAGTTGAGGGTTTAAATGATAAACAGCTAGGACGTATCGTTCGCAATCCTGCTTTTATGGCAGAATACAATCATTTAGTAAGTCCGACTAGCCCAGCTGGACAGTCGCAGCAAGGATGGGAGTTTGAGATGGTTAATCGCCTTAAAAAAGACGCTTCTCAATTTAAGAAACGTCCAATCAGGGATTATTTAGAGTATTAAGGCTAGCAGTTTATTATAAGTGGTTCTCTTATATTGGTCTGTTTTAGGTAGCCTATTAATAGGCCTAAGAGGCTTTTTAAGTGGTTCCTTTGGGGTATACCGTCTGTTAAAAAGTAATTGACTTCTCACTACCGGCTCAAAGAGTGGTATGCAACTTAATTCTATTAGATAAGGGTCTGATACTTGGGATGATTACCGTTCTAATTGAAGTCATTTGTCATAACGCCCGTTATGCGAACAATAGATATTATGAGTCTGATTGTTTAAGTAAGCATGTTAGCATTAAAGTAGAAGGAGTTAATTGATTATTGAATTGCTCCTTAAAAAAATTTACTGTAAGCAGATTTTTGAAGTTCAAATCATCAATCAAAAAATTACGCCTTCATTTAAACGCAATTGCAAGCTATCAGTAAAGGTGACTGAAAAAGGCGTCGCACCATTTAACTCAAGACTATTGAGCCTTTGTGCCATTGGGTGACTGTTCGTTGTATCAACACTTAGCTTAAGATCACCTTTAGTGGCAATTTTAGCGCCATTTAATGTACGTGTATCTGCGGTTGCCCGTATTAACGCATCATTTAACATTGAATATAAAACTAAGTCTGCCCAAGGTGCGGTAACTGATGCGCCGATCGTACCTGATAATGACAAGATTGATGTTTGAGGATTCTCTGGATGTTTGACAGAACTACTAAAATCCTTATTGTCTAAATTAAAATCAATATCGGTGACGAATTTCGGGTAGCCCCATAATTCTTTACCTGCACGACACGCAACTTCGGTGGTTACCGGTAAATCACAAACCCACATGCCGGTATTGCGTCGATCTGGTGGTAATGTCATTTCCACCAATGGATGAGTCGGTGTGTCTTGGTCTGCAGGATAGACAAGCATACTTGATGCAACTTCGTGATAAGGCTCGCCATCAGTTAATTCACGATAATCATAGAAAGCTAGACTAAATAACGCTTTATTGCCTATAAGCTTAGCAACCTTTAACTTTGGATTGTCCAATACACTGACTGCTTTGTCATAATCGACCATAAAAAAAGCAATCAGGCTTGACGCATCAAAGTACTTAATAGGCAGCTGAGCCTCACCTTGTGACATCTGTCTTGTGTGGGTGGCTTGTTGAAAAAATGGGTCAGCATGCCATTTATTATTCACGTTTTTATTCATTATCATAGGTTAAGTACCTTTGTTATGATCAGATTATTTTTAATCAGTTTTATTTGAACATGACAATAGAAAAGTATAAAGCGTTATTGTGTAAGGCAGTGCGTTCTACTCAATTAATTTAAAGTTTGGAAGTTATAACTAGAGCCTGTTGAACATTCATAATTTGAGCCAGATATAAGCACAAGCAAGAGCGACCGTATTTTCATAACTCTGCTTGAGCTTATCAAATCTGGTGGCAACCGCCCTATACTGTTTTAGCTTAGCGAAAGCATTTTCTACTAGATGCCTGGCTTTATACAAGTCCCAGTCCATATGGTCGTTAGAAGACTGAGTGTTTCGTTTTCGAGGGATGTTATTATGCGTCCCTGCTTGTTCAATATGGGCTCGTAGTGCATCAGAATCATAGCCTTTATCGGCACATAAAACCTCTGTATCGCTCAAATTAACCTTATCTATTAAATCAGGTGCGACTTTGACATCGTGGGTTGTGCCATCTGATAAAAGAAAGATAATCGGATTGCCATGAGCATCAACTGCTAAGTGAATCTTGGTCGCGCGGCCTGCCACACTTTTGCTAATGGATTGTAGGTTCTCGTTGCCTCCATTGCTGTGCTGATGCGCTTTAATATGAGTGCCATCGATAAAGACCCACTCAAGGTCTGCGTCTTTGATCAGTAACGTAAATAATGTAATCAGCTTATTACTGCGAAACCAGCGCTGGTAAGCTTTATAGATAGTATTAGGCTTGCCAAAATACTCGGGTAAGTCGCGCCAAGGACAGCCAACACGCATGCGATAAAGCACGCCTTCAACCGTTTGTCTAAGATTTCCTTTGTCATAGATATTAAGTTCTAGTAATATAGGTTTCAGTCTTGTCCAGTGTTCATCTTTGAGCATGGTGCGAGGCATAGCGAACGATATCTTTTTTGTGTGAGAACTTAAAGATTAACCGTTCGCTATTTTTTTTGCCATTAATTTATACCCAATGTTCAACACGCCCTAGTTTTCTAAAAATAATATTTACTAGGCGAAGTGGAGTGTAACTTAATAATTATGTGTTATTAGAAGAATAGCATTGTGTTCAATTTCACATTTTATGCAAATAAATCAATGAACTAATAGATCTCTTGCGAAAGTCGTTATTGCAAGTTCATCCGGTTTACCAGTGCAGCGATTAAGTTAATGCGTAAACCGAATCTTTTCCGTCTATTTCGATAGCGTTCACTT
>NZ_JBBCWZ010000124.1:0-4791 GCF_037145695.1 Acinetobacter sp. USHLN143 | reverse complement strand
TAAGTGAACGCTATCGAAATAGACGGAAAAGATTCGGTTTACGCATTAACTTAATCGCTGCACTGGTAAACCGGATGAACTTGCAATAACGACTTTCGCAAGAGATCTATTTTATTCTAAAAATTAAAGTTGAGCATTCTTGGAAAAGGCCGATAAAATAAATCGAAATAATTTCTATTGAATAGGTTAGATTTCATTTATCTCCATATCTTAATTTTGAATAAACTTCTTTTAGGTGGTTTAAAAAATATATTAAATTCAATTATTTAGTTTTTTTTAAAAGGATTTTTAATAGGATCGATTTTTTGAAAAAAGAATTATAAATTAATTAAGTATTAATAAATAAAACGACATAAAATTAATATTTAGAGGATAAATAAATGCCTTCTATCGGGTTAAATGTAAACTATGTCACAAGTTTGTTAGGTTTTTTGTTAGCATAATTGCATAGTGTTACAAAGCAGCATAATAAAAATGAAAATATATGCTATCCCTGTTTTTGCCTTAATGATCAGTTTATTAGGATTTTGTGTCCATAAACAGTCCGAAATCAGAAAATATGAAAAGATCCGTCATGTCTTGAACGATGGACGTGATTCAAGCAAATTGCTGGAATCCAATCGGCATCGACATTAAGCAGCTTGTACTACCTTCCTCCCGCCAATTGGGCTGGATTAGTAAAATTAAAAACATAATAAATATAATAAAATTTTTTAAATATTCACCTGGAATATATTAATTTCTAATAAAGTGTAAAATCAAATAAGCAATAAGAAATCAATGTGTTATAATTTGCCAACGATCAGGATGAAGCAGAATTCATCTTGTTAAGCATTTGATTTAAATCGAGAAAATAAAGCTGCATAAAGGTTATGCAGCTTTTTTGTTTAGATTTTTTTTGGGTTTTTATAGCATAGCCCTGGGGCTGTAAGCTGTTCCAACATTTTAACCCGTCAAATGGCTATGCTGGCATATTCGTTGCTAACACATCCTTAAAATTGATGAATTTTTTTATAAAATTTCATTTATTTGACGGCTTGCTTAAAGCATAAAGTTTACTCAATAGGGGCTAGGTCATGACGACTCCTAATCCATCTTCAGAAAGTATGCTTGAACGTCTGTTTAAACTGAGTGAAAACAAAACCAGTTTCCGTACAGAAGTTCTTGCCGGTGTGACAACATTCTTAACGATGTGTTACATCATTATTGTCAATCCGATGATTTTGTCCGAAACGGGGATGGATCATGGGGCTGTCTTTGTAGCAACCTGTCTTGCAGCCGCGATTGGCTGTTTAGTCATGGGCTTGATTGCAAATTATCCAATTGCACTTGCACCAGGCATGGGCTTGAATGCCTTCTTTACCTATTCCGTATGTTTGGGAATGGGTGTGCCTTGGCAAACAGCACTTGGGGCTGTGTTTATCTCCGGTCTTGTGTTTATTGCGATCAGCATATTCAAAATCCGTGAAGCCATTGTCAATGCGATTCCAATGTCGCTGAAACTGGCCATCGGTGGTGGTATTGGCTTATTCCTTGCGCTGATTGCTTTGAAAAATGCCGGCCTGATTGTGGATAATCCCGCTACATTGGTAGGTTTGGGTGATTTAAAACAACCATCGGTTTTACTTGCATTATTTGGTTTCCTTCTGGTTGTTGTGATGCATCACTTTAAAGTGCGTGGTGCGATCATCATCAGTATTTTGGTGTTAACCGGTATTTCAGCAGCATTGGGTCTGAGTGAATTTAAAGGTGTGGTTGGCGCAGTGCCATCGATTGCACCCACATTTATGCAAATGAGCTTTGAAGGTCTGTTCACTGCCAGTTTAATTGGCGTGATTTTTGTCTTCTTTCTGGTTGATCTGTTTGACTCAACCGGTACGCTCGTAGGTGTTTCACACCGTGCAGGCTTGTTGAAAGATGGCAAACTGCCGCGTTTGAAAAAAGCACTTTTTGCTGACTCTTCTGCAATTGTTGCAGGTGCAGCTTTAGGTACCTCATCGACTACACCATACATTGAATCTTCTGCAGGCGTAGCAGCCGGTGGCCGTACAGGTCTAACTGCCGTCGTAGTCGGTATCCTGTTTGTTGCCTGTTTGTTCCTGGCACCATTGGCACAGTCTGTACCAAGCTTTGCAACCGCGCCAGCGCTGTTATTTGTCGGTGTCTTAATGATTCAAGGTATCGTGCATATTGACTGGGAAGACATTACAGAAGCAGTCCCTGCATTTTTAACCATTGTATTTATGCCATTTACCTATTCGATTGCGGATGGTATTGCGATGGGCTTCATTAGCTATGCACTGATCAAATTGTTAACCGGTAAGGCATCAACTGTACCGTATATGGTCTGGATTGTTGCAGTACTATGGACGCTTAAATTCGCACTATTTGGCGGCTAATTTTTCTAGATTTGGAAAGGGTGTAAACTCAGTTTGCACCCTTTTTTTATTATTTTAGGTTTCATGAGGAGAAGCGATGAACCGTCTTGAGTTGATTCGAGCTTTGCCAAAAGCCGAGCTTCATGTTCATATTGAGGGCACTTTTGAGCCTGAGCTAATGTTTGCGATCGCTCAGCGTAATAAAATTGCCATCCCGTATAAATCTGTTGAAGAAGTTAAACAGGCCTATAACTTTCATAATCTTCAGTCCTTCCTGGATATTTATTATGCTGGTGCTACTGTATTGATTCATGAACAGGATTTTTATGATCTGGCCTGGGCGTATTTTGAGAAATGTGCTGAAGACCGGGTCGTGCATATTGAAATGTTCTTTGATCCACAGACCCATACCGATCGTGGCGTTGCTTTTGCAACCGTGATCAACGGCTTGCAAAAAGCCTGTGATGATGCCAAAACTAAACTTGGTATCAGTTCACATCTGATTATGTGCTTCTTGCGTCATTTAAGTGAAGATGCTGCATTTGCAACATTGGAACAGGCCTTACCTTATAAAGACCAGATTATTGCAGTCGGTTTGGACTCAAGTGAAGTCGGGCATCCACCTTCAAAGTTTGAACGTGTCTTTGCTAAAGCGCGTGAAGCAGGTTTCTTGGTTGTAGCACATGCAGGTGAGGAAGGCCCGGCAGCCTATGTCTGGGAAGCTTTAGATTTGCTGAAAGTAAATCGTATTGATCATGGTGTACGTTCGGAAGAGGATCCGGCGTTAATGCAGCGCCTGATCGCAGAAAAGATGCCACTGACGGTTTGCCCATTGTCAAACCTGAAACTCTGCGTCGTGGATGATATGCAGCAGCATAATATCCGTCGCCTCTTACAGCAAGGTGTGCATGTCACGGTCAATTCAGATGATCCATCTTATTTTGGTGGTTATATGAATGACAATTTTATTGCCATTGCTGAAGCACTGGATTTAAGCAACGAGGAATTGAAGCAGTTGGCCATCAACTCATTTGAAGCTTCTTTTATTACCGATGCTGATAAAGAGCAATGGATCAACCAGATCCGTGCCCTGGTTTAAGTTTTTAGATAACAGGCAGGGTACGCTCTGCCTTTGTTTTTTATAAATGGATATGAAGTTGAAACATGTAATTCTACTCATCAGTAGCGTGTTGATATCTGCCTGCTCAAATGCAGATATGACTTTGACACAGCGTACTTTAAAACCCGTGATTGAATACCAATGTGCAAAAGAATTGAAAGCATCTAAATTCTGGACTGCCTCGACCTATTTTATGCAGGACAAAAATAAAGCTGAACTTGAGCAAAATGTCTGTTCATGTGTAGGTGAGCATGCACTCAAGGATATTCCGGCAAGCACTTTACTGAAAGCGACTCTGGATGAAGAAGTAAAGTCAAAACTCACGCAACAGGCTATTGCAAACAGTCTGAAAGGCTGCATGACCGAGTTCTTAAAATAAAATCAGCTTTGCAATGAAAGCTGATTGAGTGTGGTTTTGCAGATTATTTTTTAGAAGATTTGGATTGTCGGGTCATGCTGTTGAGTACATGATCTTTATCGATAAAATGATGTTTCAGTGCTGCGAAAATATGTCCAACTAAAAGTAAGCCAACTGCCCAGGAAAGCCAGATATGCAGGGGTTTTACGATCGCGGTTACAGCCGGATTTTCTGAAATCAGTGCCGGCAGGTTAAATAAATATAGCACTGGTGCTGGATAGCCCAGACTCCAGCTATATAAACAGCCGGTGACAGGTAGGGCAATCAGCATAAAATACAAAGCCAGATGACCTGCATGTGCCAAAGTTTTCATCCGGGGTGACATAGTGTCCGGTAGTTCAGGGGCAGGGTGGGTATAACGCCAGAAAATTCGCACAACCAACAGGAAAATAATGGTGGTGGCGATATTTTTATGCAGGGTGATGACATCGCCTTTAAAGCTGCCATCGACTTCATAACTTAAAAAATTCCCACTATAAAAACCAATCAGCCAGGCCGCAATAAAGATAACTGCCATGATCCAGTGCAACCATTGTACCGTGCGCGTGTAATATTGTACTTTTTCCATGTGATTTTCGATTGCCCTCAAAGATGGATGCACCTTAGCAAAGGGCGAATCAGCCCAGCAATTCCAAATCTGCAACGCTATGGTGGCTTTCATGCAACATCCATTGAAATGGCTGGGTGCAGATTAAACATTCAGGATGATTTATAGATTTCTTATTCAGGTGAATTTCGGCACAATAGCGTCACGCTTCATATATGATAGGACTTACGCATTGACGGATTCAAAAAAGTATTAAAATACTTTATAAAGTATCTGTGATCAGACGAATTAAACATGCTTCTACAGCAACTTGTACATTACCCATTTA
>NZ_JBBCWZ010000123.1:0-4809 GCF_037145695.1 Acinetobacter sp. USHLN143 | reverse complement strand
TATACTGTCACTTAGGCAGGCTGGACACTTGATTTCTAGAGTTATTCGCATTTCTCTATTTTATCAAAATCCAACCTGCTTTTTTTCAGCATACTTTTTGAAACACCACCAAAAGTTTTACTTCTGGGCCGAGTGTATGGGACGGCGCCATCACGACCATTGATACGGTAGAAAGTTCGATATAGGACGTGACTCCAGTTGAACAAACCCAGGGGGTGCAGCAGGTGCAGGTGGTTGGGCAGCAAGCCAGTACCACTGAAACGGCAATGCAGTGGGGCGCGAGGATCTTTCATCCCTTGGCCACAGTCGGGATTGTTTTTCTGTTTGTGGTACTGATTTTACTCAGTCGCAAAGACTTGCATGACCGTTTGTTGAAATTGCTGGGCGGCAATTTAAACGTCGGTACAGATGCACTGGATGATGCCGCAGACCGGATTGGAACCTATTTGCGGATGCAGTTGTTGGTGAATGTCACTTTCGGTATTCCCATGGCGGTGGGCTTATGGCTGATTGGTGTGCCTGCTGCGATTATGTGGGGAATTGTCGCGATCGGAATGCGCTTTTTACCCTATGTCGGGCCCATGATCTCGGCCTTATTTCCCATTACCTTGGCATTTGCGGTTGATCCGGGCTGGAATATGGTGCTCTGGACCATTGGGCTGATTCTGTTACTCGAGCTGATTAGTAACAATGTGATTGAACCGTGGTTGTATGGCGAAAGTACCGGTCTTTCCACTTTGGCGATTATTCTTGCGGCGACATTCTGGACTACGCTATGGGGGGCTGCTGGACTGATTCTCTCGACGCCATTGACGGCGTGTTTATTGGTATTGGCTCACTATATTCCGGCATTGGGATTTATCAAAACCCTGATTGGTAGCGAACCGGTACTGACGCCACCGGAACGCTTTTACCAGCGCCTGGTTGCCGATGAAGTAGAGGATGCCCTTGAAGTTGCCCAGGATTATATTCAACAGAAATTGCCGAAAAAGCCCAGTGAGGAAGTCGTCGTTCGTAAGGTCAATGCCTTTTATGACGACGTTGCCATTCCCGCCATTCGTTTGTTTTCGCAAGGACATAGTACCGAAGCCAGTGCCGAGCACCGTTTAAGAATGCATCAGGGCTTAAAGTTGTTTAATCATGATTTCCAGCAAAAGTACCCAGCTCCAAATACAGCTGGTCCTGCGCAAGTGGTGTGCTTGGGGGCGCGTTGGGAAATTGATGTATGGGCATCTTCCATGTTGGCCCATGGTTTAAACTTAAGAAAAATTGCCGCGCAAAGCCATAATGAAGTACTGATTCAATCAAAAATGGATGTGCTTGAATCCTTGCCAGAAAATACTCAGATGCTTTGCATTTCCATGTTTTATCGGCAGCCTTTGGCACAAATTCGCTTGTTGAATCATCGCATCCGTAAACGTCTGCCGAATATTAAAATTATTTTTGCCACCTGGGGCAATGTCAGCGATGAATTGCGGGACGAGATTCAAAACCGTTTTCAACCGGATGCCGTGGTATCCACGGTGAATGAATTGATGCTGAGCATTGATGCGCTGATGCTACAACAAGGTAAAAATCCTGCACGTGAATTGCTTGCGGAAAATGAACCGGAACGTTTGGCGGCCTTGCATGAACTGCAATTGCTTCAACCTGAAACTTTACTGATTTATCAGCAGTATATTGAAGAAGCCTGCCAGGCATTTAACGTGAAATATGCGCAAATTTCCCTGGTTGATGAAAAATGGGTGAATACCCCAGCCAGCCCGCTGGCAGATGAAAATCAAAATCCGATAGAGGCACGCATTCCCCGGGAAGAATCCATTTGTACCCATCTGGTTCATCAGAATGAAGCACTGATTATTGAGGATATAGACCGAGATCCGCGTTTTACCCATAACCCGGAGTTAAACAGAAATAAAATCAAATTTTATGCCGGTGTACCTTTACGTACTAAACAAGGTCTGGTGTTAGGCAGCTTTTGTGTTCTGGATAAGCAAATTCGGCAGATGAGCGAAGATGATCTGGTGTTATTAAACCAGCTTGCAGACGATTTAATTCAGACACTGACGAGTGACAAGGCGCAAACCCAAAAGCTAGAGGAAATTGCCAAGTTACAACAAGCCAAGGGTGGCTCTCTTCAGGATTTTTTAAGCTAAAAAAAGGCTAAAAGCGAAAACAAAACTCATCTTCCTGGAAAATGAGCTGGATCTCCCGACGAAGCATAAGCATGAAACTTGCAAAGTTAAATCACTTTTCAATTTTTGACGTGCTCTATTTTTTCACCTCATCGGTCTTTGACTCGGTCTGCATGTCGTATTTACCAAAGACCCTCAAAGCATTAACCAATGAATTAACTTGTAAAGCGAACTCCTTGTTAGATTAATACAAAAAATTCAGTGCAATTGATCCATATTCAAAAAATCAAAAGGAAGCAAGTATGAGTGCGAATTATGTGAACTATCGTCCCGAAGTAGAGCAAAAACAGGAAAATGAAGAAGAGGATATTCTGCATATTACAGAACAGATGGCACAGACCAATAACCAGGTTTTTGACCGGCACCGTCATGCGGTTCGTGATGCACATGCAAAATCCCATGGTTTCTTAAAAGGCATTTTGACCGTTCCTGAAAATTTGCCGGCTCATTTGGCTCAAGGGATTTTTGCTCATCCGGGCTATTATGACGTGATGGTACGTCTATCGGCTGCGCCCGGCGATCTGCATAGCGATAAAACTCCGGCTCCGCATGGTTTCGCCCTTAAAATTTTAAATGTGCCGGGACAGCGCTTATTGCCGAATGATCCAAGCGATGGTCATCATCAGGATTTTCTGATGGTCAATATTCCGGTGCTGACTTTTGGAACAGTGCGTAAATATAAGCAAATGCTGCCTTTTATTACGGAAGCAGAACAGGCGCCTGAACCGGTTATGCGTAGCTTGCGTCAGGTGATGCGCGGCGTAGATTATCTGGTAAATCGCGCAGGCTTTCCCGCACCTGCAAGCTTAAAAGGTCTGGCGCGTAGCCAGCATCATGTATTGGGCGAAACCTATCATAGTATGGCAGCGCTTCGTTATGGCGATTATATTGCCAAAATCAGTGTCGCACCCGAATCTGACTCGGTGAAGAAACTCACCGGTATCCAGATGCAAATCAATGATGATTCCGCTATTCGTGACATCGTCCGGGATTTCTTTCAGAAGAATACGGCAGATTATGTGATTCGTGCGCAGCTATGTACCGATTTGAGGACTATGCCCGTCGAGGATGCGGCTGTGCTGTGGAAAGAACAGGAATCACCGCATCAGGTCATTGGTCATTTGCACTTTCCCCAACAGGATACTTTCAGTCCGGCACGTCGGGTGTATTCCGATGACGTGCTGTCTTTTAACCCTTGGCATGGCGTGACAGAACATCAGCCATTGGGTTCCATTATGCGGGTGCGTATGCAGGCATATGAACGTTCATCGTCTTTTAGGCATCGCATGAATACCCAGCCGCGTACAGAACCGCATCAGATTGATGACATGCCGGATTAAGGGGTTTATGTTCGGATGCCAGAATTAAATTAAAGCTATCTGCTTGAGCACAGCTGTTTTTAATGTAGAAATATTCTGGAAGCTGTTGAGCATTTTTCAGTAGAGCTAAATGCAGTGAAAATCCACTCTGAATGTCATACCAAAGCCATACAGAGCCAGGAATCAACAGCAGTAGACTTAAGCACACAAAACAACAAAAAGTGAGAAAAACAAATGCCCAGTACAGTCAAACTTCACCGTGTATTCACTGCACCCCCAGAACGGGTGTTTAGAGCCTTTACAGATCCTGATGCCTTGGTGAAATGGATGGCGCCGCATGGTTTTACCGCCAAAGTCCATCATCTTGATGCGAAAGTGGGAGGCAGCTATAAAATGTCCTTTAGCAATTTTACCACCGGTACCAGCCAGTCTTTTGGCGGAACCTATCATGAAATTATGCCTAACCAGTTGTTGCGCTATACCGACCAGTTCGACGACCCAAACTTACCCGGTCAAATTGACGTCACGATTCAGCTCCACCCGGTTTTTGTGGGCACGGAAGTGCATATCACCCAATCGGGTATTCCAGATGTGATTCCGGCAGAGGCCTGTTATCTGGGATGGCAGGAATCCTTGCAATTGCTGACTTTATTGGTCAATGCCGAAATTCCAGATCAATAAATAGATGACCCATGCAAATTCAAATCAAGCGTGCCTATGCCGAAGTTTTAGCGTCAGATGGTAAACGGATTCTGGTCGATCGACTTTGGCCCAGAGGCATCAAAAAGCAGGATGCTCAAATTGATATGTGGCCCAATGAAATCACGCCCTCGACTGAACTGCGCAAATGGTACGCGCAGGATCCTGAACATTGGGAGATATTTCAACAGCGCTATACAGCGGAACTTGTTCAGCAAGCCAAGACATTGCAGCAAATTCGGAAGATCGCTGAGCAGGAACAAGTCACTTTAATTACTGCAGCCAAGAGCATAGATTATAACCATGTGATTGTACTGAAACAGCTTTTGGAACAAGGCTGATCTTTATCTTGTCTGCTTTTATTCCATGGAATAAGTAGGGTTTTAAGCAAGAGATTGACTTGTAAAATGCTATAGTAGAGTTTTTGGTGGTGTTTTAAAAAGTATGCTGACATTAAATGAAGCCATTATTGATGTAAAAGAAGGCTCTGTACACGACAAATTTCACAGAACCCTTATCCTATCAGGATTCTGCCTTCTTAAAATTGCCAAAATTTCCTTAAACTCTTCTTTTTTCCCAAAACCAATTAAACGCTG
>NZ_JBBCWZ010000122.1:0-4843 GCF_037145695.1 Acinetobacter sp. USHLN143 | reverse complement strand
GGTTATGTATCGCCTTTTGAGTTTGAAGCAATGTACTATGATAAGATTAACCCGTTAGGTCAGGTGGCCTAACTTAAATAAAAAAGTCTCCGACAAACCCGGTACGGTTCAGTTCGAAGTAATTCATTTCGCTCTAGCGAGCTACTCTTTGTATCTTTCCATGGTTTCGCATTTTTTCTAGGTGGAATCACCGCATGTGCTTGCCGATCTGCAATGACCTGACGGCATTGCTTGGTGTCATAAGCTCCATCGGTATAAACAGAGTCAATCTGCTCATCTTGTGGAATCTGATTAAGTAAATCACCAAGAACCTGTGAATCACTGACATTATTGGTTGTGAGCTGAATAGCGCGTATTTGTAGGGTTTTGGCATCTATACCAATATGTAGTTTACGCCATTGGCGACGATATTCAGCTCCATGTTTCTTGCGTTTCCATTCGCCCTCACCTAGAAACTTCATGCCTGTAGAGTCTACGAGTAGATGCAGCCCATCGCTACTTTTTTGGTAGCTGATTGCAATATCAATATGCTGTTGTCGTCTACAAATTGTAGTGTAGTCTGGCGCTATCCAATTTAATCCGCAAAGTTTAATCAGACTTTGCACAAAGCCAGTGACCATACGTAAAGACAGACGGAATAAGGATTTAATCATTAAGCAGCATTGGATGGCTGCGTCGGAGTAGGTTTGATTTCGCCCTTGTTTGCCTTTTGATGGCGCATACCATTGCGTAGCAGGATCAAACCAAATGGCAATATTTCCGCGACTCATGAGTGCTCGGTTATATGCGGGCCAATTGGTTGTGCGGTAGATTTTGTGTGTAGGCTTCTTCATTTGAAAATTATATCGCTGAAAAAGCCTTTACAGATAGGTTTGTGCAACAAAGCCTCGCAGTGGCGTTAATTCATATTCTGTTGTGCCATCATGCTTGATATCATAATCAATACCTGGTGAGGTATTACCTGCACCATTATAATAATCATCACGACGTTGGTCATAATAGGCTTTCATAAAGTCTGTATTATAATAATAATCAACTAATTCTTGCTTAAATGCGTCCCGGTTAGCTTGTGTGTCATAAGTATTCTTAATCGTATTATAGTTATCATTATAAAAATCAGTTTTTAAGGTATCATAGGCTTGCTGATACTCAGTTGCATAATTCTGCGTTCTTTCAACATGAAAAGCATTATCATATGTAGATTTATAAACTTTGTCGTATACACGCTGCCCAAGTTGGTTGTAATTCTCACCCGTCGGGATAATACGAATAAAGCCTGTATCTGCTTGTCCGGGGTTTTCAATGCCTCTGGCATAACTAGAACTAGCAGAAAGATCTTTAGGACCTTGAAACACCATTTTAAAATCATCAAGTACCAGCGCAACACCCTCACCGGTGGTGTCAGAAAGAGAAGAATCTGATAATTCCTGCATCGCATGTGCAGAAGGCAACAGGCTGAAACCGATTGTCATCGCCAAATAACTTTTGCGAAATTTAAATATATCTTTTATCTGAGCCATCTCACTCTTTCCTTTTTATTCGATGCTCCGCACCTTATGCTTCAGCTTCCCAGCCGCCAATCTTTGATTTTTTATAATGCATTGCATATTTTTTATGGTTATGCGGAATCCATTATGCTGATTTTTAATACAGATGCCAAAGCCAATTAGGCGAAAAATAGCAGTTTCCGATGAATGAAAATCTCAAAAAAATAAACGGGACATAAAGTCCCGTCATTCAATATTTTAAAACAATTAGGTCTTCGGCAAAGTAACGCCTGTCTGACCTTGATATTTACCACCACGATCTTTATACGAGGTTTCACAGACTTCATCAGATTCAAAAAATAGCATTTGCGCTACACCTTCACCTGCATAAATACGCGCAGGAAGATTGGTCGTATTTGAAAACTCTAAAGTTACGTGTCCTTCCCACTCTGGCTCAAGCGGAGTCACGTTAACAATGATGCCACAACGCGCATAAGTCGATTTGCCCAAGCACACGGTCAAGACATTACGTGGAATGCGGAAATATTCGATCGTACGCGCCAAAGCAAACGAGTTAGGCGGAATGATACAAACATCCGACTCGATATCAATAAAGCTGCGTTCATCAAAGTTCTTCGGATCAACAATTGCAGAATGCACATTGGTGAATACTTTAAATTCACGCGCACAACGCACGTCATAACCGTAGCTAGATACGCCATACGAAATCAGCTTTTGACCATTTTCATCCAAACGTACCTGGTTTTCTGCATACGGTTCAATCATGCCGTGTTTTTCGCTCATTTCGCGAATCCAACGATCAGACTTAATTGCCATTGATATAATCCAAAAATCTTAAAAACAAGTTATTGCGACGTACTTTAACTGAAATTGACACTAATGAAAATAAGTGAAAGTCTTAGAGCTCAAGTTACCAAAAAATTGCTGATTGAGATCAGCTTATAAACTTAAAAGTGCAGAATAGCTTAAAGGAATGGAAAAGCTCATTAGCACCAGCGAAGCCGTTTTTTGCAAGTTTTTCTGGTTCAGCCAGCGGCTGTTTTTTCTGGCCAGGATTGAACCCAGAAAAGTCCAGAAGAATGCAATCGGGATCAACAGAAGCAAGAAAACCAGCATATGAGTCACATAATGTTGGCCGCTTTTCCAGACAATGACAGGAAAGATCGCTGAGGCAAATAAAAGTGCTTTAGGATTAAGCAAGGTTGCCAAAAATAATTCTCGTGCGCGAATCGAGACATTTTCAAGATTTTCGCTTATTTCTGCAGTCCGCCATAATTTCACAGCGAGAAATAGAATATAGCCAGCACTAAAAAGTTTGAGAATGGTCGGTAAAAGCGGAAGATGAACGGAAATTTTTCCGATCAGAATGCCCCATAAGCTAATGGCAATCAGATAACCAAAGGCTTCCGCAGGAATTAAACGAAATGTTTTTTTAAATCCGACCTGAATGCCTGAAGATGCCAATAAGGTATTGGTTGGGCCTGGTGTTAAAAGAATGGTTGCCACTAAACCAATAAAAAACCATGAAATCATAGTTTGACCTCGCTCTAATCCGAGTAGCATAGAAGAATTCGGTCAGTGCTGCAAAAAAATAATTGTAAGAGAACATATGATCTAAAATTTAAATTTATTTATTTTAATTAATTCAAATATTTATATAAGCTTTCAGGATAAACACCCGATAGTCATTTCAGTCAATTTCGATCATTTAAATCGAGCTAATTTTAAAAATAAGAAATAAGAAGCCCTAGCTTTTAGCCAAGGCTTAAATATCTGAATTATCTATAGAATTAAAAAATTCGACTATGGTCTTTCTCTGCTTTAGGTAACTGCGCTGCAATTTTCTCTGCAATCAGCATATAGCTTTCTGCAGCAGCATCTCCCGCGATCACTGACGGCGTTCCAGCATCGGCATTTTCACGAATTTTAGCATCCAAAGGTAAACGACCCAATAATGGGACTTGATATTGCTCAGACAGTTTATCGCCACCGCCTGTACCAAAAATCTGTTCCTCAAAACCACAATTTGAGCAGATATGGGTCGACATGTTTTCAATCACGCCCATGATCGGAATCTGCACGCGGTTAAACAATTCAATGCCTTTGGTCGCATCCAGCAAGGCCACGTTTTGTGGCGTTGTCACAATTACTGCGCCCGTTACCGGAATACGCTGCGCGAGAGTTAACTGGATATCACCTGTGCCAGGTGGCATATCAATCATCAGCACATCGAGGTCTGGCCATAGAGTCTGATTGAATAACTGCATTAATGCACCCGTGGCTTTTGGACCACGCCAGGCGACTGGAGTATTGTGGTCTCCAGTTAAATGGCCAATTGATAATACTGCCATTCCATAAGCTTCGATAGGGACAAACTGCTCTGCTTCGATCATTGGCGTTTTGCCGGCATTGCCGAGCATGGTCGGGATACTTGGACCGTAAATGTCGGCATCCAGTACGCCTACGCGCAGGCCTAATTTCTGTAGAGCCAAAGCCAGATTTACAGTCGTGGTCGATTTACCTACGCCACCTTTGCCGGATGACACCAGAATCACATTTTGAATCCTTGGGTGTTTTGGAACATCACGCTGTTGCGGCGCAGCTTTTTGAATAGGTGGATTATTTGGATCAGCTTCTTCAGCTTTTGCAGGCTGTGCCGACGCATCAACCACAGGCGGAAGATTGGGTTTTGCTTCCGCTTTAGGCCCGCTTGAACAGTTTTCACCTTCAGCATGGTTATGCCCGCAACCACCTTCTTTCTTATGTCCAGTTTTCTGCTGAATCACATGCATATTCAGCTCTTGAATACCATATTTTTGCAAAGCTTCCGCCAGTTCATCATGAATCTGTTGCAGCTGCGCTTTTTCTTCTGGATAGGTATTCAAAGTGATTTGCAGAATTTCACCCTGTACATTGACCTGAGTAATACGATCTTTCAAGGCATTGCTAGAATTTGGCAAGATATAGTTTTGCAGTACGTTCTGCACAGCTTCTTCGTTCACCTCCTTGGAAGGCGAAAAAACCGATTTAAGCGAAGAAAGCCAGGACATAGGTTACTCCAAAAATGTAGATCGACATCTGAATGGCCTAGTTTAACGGGGTTTTAGGCGAAGGTTAAGCACTGTATTGGAGAAGATGAAAGAGATATCTTAAATTCCCAACTATTTTACTTGGTTTTTTGAAATATTTTATGAAATCTTGGTGAATAGAAATAATGAAAGAAAAGATCTCTTGCGAAAGTCGTTATTGCAAGTTCATCCGGTTTACCAGTGCAGCGATTAAGTTAATGCGTAAACCGAATCTTTTCCGTCTATTTCGATAGCGTTCACTTAGTA
>NZ_JBBCWZ010000121.1:0-4916 GCF_037145695.1 Acinetobacter sp. USHLN143 | reverse complement strand
GTCTTTATAAAAACGCTTTTTACCGCCTTTATCAGCAATACATAGAACAATAGCCTGTCGTAAGGGATCAAATGCGAAGAAAGCTCTTAAGGGTCTACCGCGATGTTGAACACGCAGTTCTTTCATATTGGTAAATTTAGACTCATACACAGTATCTACTAAAGGACGGCCTAAACTCGGTCCCTGCTGCTGTAGAACAACCAGGGCAGCTAGGACCTTCTCTTGTGTAGGTTCATCTTGCTGTTCAAGCCACTGATTAAATAGATCTGTCGTAATGACTGTCCACATACCACAACCAGAATATAGATTATAGTCTATATTTTAGGGGCATTATGTTTGTTTTGCAAATGAGAAAGGATAGGCAATAAAAAAGCCCGACATCCTGTCGGGCTTTTCCATATTTGGCGCTTAGATCTGACTCCTGTCTGATCTCACGTTCCTTGTTGTTCATCTTATTCTTTTTATCTGGAGCATCCTGCTCTCTATGTCTTCATGATAGGAAATTTCCAGTATTGCGGATAGCAGCAAAGGGCCGAGATTGGTATGAGCCAGGGCTTACAAAATAGCCTAAATTTTATCCACAAAAAATGTGGATAATTTTGGACATTGAGGCATTGATAAAATTTGAAAAACCTCAAAACTGACTATTTTTTAGTCAAATTTATTGGCAAGAAGTATCAAAACCGCTCATAAAAAAGCCGACTTGTTTCAAAATCGGATTTTTGGGCATTCTTGGATTTTTCTATTTTTATTAAGTTATTGATATTTATATTAATATACAAGTGTATTGCGTATAACCGCCATTATGTTAAATAGAGGGAAAATCTATTTTTAAAGTGATAAAATTATTGTAGTTATTTTAAGAATAGCTGCTTTTGATACTTGATCATCTATCCTAATTAAAAACTGTTTTTTAATAATTTGGAATATAAATAAGATTTAGTTAAAATTAACATTATTCATATAAATTAAAATTATGTATTACATTTACTAATAATTTAAAATAATTAGTAGAAAAAAATTATGTTTTAATTATTTCTTTGATTTTATAAATTGAGAGTAAAAAATGATTAATACGGAATTTTCAGAGTGTATTTCTGCATGTACAAACTGTTCACTTATTTGTACTGAATGTGCAACTTCTTGTTTAAAAGAAAAAGATTTAGAGATGATGCGTGAATGTATTCAACGTTGTCTAGAATGTGCAGATATTTGTCAGTTATGTGTGCGTATGCAACAACATAACTCACCTTTCCTCAAAGAGATTTGTGAGCTTTGTGCTAAGATCTGTGAATATTGTGCGGAAGAGTGTGAAAAACATTCACATGATCATTGTAAAAAATGTGCTGAGGCTTGCCGTCAGTGTGCAGAAGAATGTCGAAAAATTGCCATGTAAAATACTTCAATAATGTTAATTATATTTAGGCTTATGATGTCATAACTTCTATTGTTTTTTACTTCTATGGCTTAATATAATATTGGGCTGAGTATTGAATATTTAATATAGTACAAGGATTGAATTTTCAAATTAAGCTAAATTAAGATTAAAATCGTGGAAGGAAGCAAAATAAGTTAACATTTTGCTTCCGACCGCATCAAGCTAGAGTTTTATTTAAATGAAGCTATTTAGTATTCATTAAATTAATTAAAATCTAAATCTAACACCTGCTCCATATAACCAACCTTTTTCAGAGTTTGATTCTATTTGCCACGACGTTCCATCATTCCCTTTTGAATAGTCATAGCCAATGTCAATATACGGCATGATCTTTTTACTGATTTCATAGCGAGTTTCAAGCCCTGCTGTCGCACTGCTTAAACCAGTTTTTTTCGCATATTTAGAATCATCACTAAAGACCACATCCAACTCTAAATAGGGTTGAATAATCAACTTTTGCGTAATCAGAAAATCACGTTCTGTTTCTAGGCTAAAGCCCGCATAACTGTCTTCTCCCGCATAGAGATAAGCATCAGTTTCAAAGAAATATGGCGCCATACCATGTAAGCCAATCACCGCATCAACACTTTCTTCTGTATCTTTGCGATGATCATCGAGTTCAACTTTTTCACTGCGATAACGTGCACCAATCTGTGCATCCCAAAAGTCTGAAATCATACGGCTATATAAAAGTTTGGCATCGTAATGTGCATCATGCGATTCTTCTTTATCGGCATGAACTTTAATAAAAACCTTATTTTCATCTGTGCCAATACGGGTTTCAAACTCTGACTTTAAACCGCCTGTGCCATCTTCATTGACAAGCCACTTATTGTCCACCGTCGTAATCGCATAAATTTGCGCACCGTGTTCTGAGCGATGATCATAATGTAAACTCTGCTGAGCATTCGCATCGGGTACAAGATGTAAATGATTAACCGTAGATGTTGCCTGATGTTGTGCATGATTCATCTGACCATGGTTCATTTGTATCGACTGATTTTGACTAGAAGATGCAACAGCAGCTGTCACTTTTGCAGGTGCACTATGATCTTCGCCATTATGTGCCAAACTCACTGCGCTAATCATCAACAACGAGCTTGCTAAAACAGTTTTAGAAAAAAGATTAATGGTGCGCATGTTGATCTCCTTTCTGTACTTTTTGATCTTGCTGTTTCTCTGTTGATTTGTGATGCATTGGCTGATGACCTGCATGTTGATGGTTCATCGGTGCTGAATGTGCAGCATGATTCATTTTCCCCATCATCTGCATGTGTTGTGCATGCTCTTGTGCAGAATGTTGTGAATGATTCATCTCAGACATGGCTTGATGATTCATTGATGGCATATTTTTCCCATTATTCTGAGTAGTTGAATGATGCCCTTCGTGCGCCACACTTAAGGTCGTTAAACTCAATACCGCAACAGAAAAAATCGCTTTCAATACAAAATTAGTGATGTGCATGTTCAGCTCCTTTTTGCTCAGTTGCTTGGTGAGTTTGAGTCGAATTTGTACCTTGAATTGGCGTTGTAGATACTTGTTCATCGCTAACATTCGCCACGATTAACTTGTTCATCATCCCCGCACTCATGTGATACAACAAATGACAATGGATTGCCCATTCACCCAATTCATCCGCAGTTAATAAAGCCGTAACTGTTTTACCCGGTGGTACGATCAATGTGTGTTTATTTGGCATATCTACCGACTCTTGACCATTCTCCAACTGCATAAACATACCGTGTAAATGCATCGGGTGCGCCATCATACTGTCATTAATAAATTTGATACGGATACGCTCGCCATATTTCACTTTTAACGGCTCAGCATCACTAAATTTTTTACCGTTAATGGTCCAAATATAACGTTCCATAGTACCGCCCAAACGCACGACCAATTCACTGCTGGCTTCACGAGTATCTTTTTGCGGCTCTAACGATTTTAAATCGCTATATTGCAAGGCTTTATTACCTGCAGGTGTAGAGGCATTTGCCCAACCATAAACCACTTGATCATTTTTTTGCGGTTTTACTGCGCTATGCTGTGAATGATCCATTTTCGAGTGATCCATGCCTTGCATATCGCCATGGTTCATTTTTGAATGATCCATTTTCGAGTGATCCATGCCTTGCATATTGCCGTGGTTCATTTTCGAATGATCCATTCCTGCATGATCACCGCCACCATGTCCCATATCTTCCATGGTCAAAAGTGAGCGTGGACGTGGTGCAGGCATATGAATGCCATGTGTCATAGGATTTAATTCATTGTGCAGTGTACCAATCGCATAGCCTGCACGGTCAATTGACTCAGCTTCAATTTGATAATGTCCGCCTTTGGGCTCCACAATCACATCATAAGTTTCAGCTGTGCCAATACGAAACTCATCCACAGCAACAGGTTTTACAGGCTGACCATCAGCACTGACCACAGTCATTTTCAAGTTAGGAATACGGACATCGTAGAAAGACATCGCAGATGCATTCACAAAACGTAGGCGAATTTTTTCATTCGGTTTAAACATTCCTGTCCAATTTTGTTCAGGTGTTTTGCCATTAATGAGGAAGGTATAACCTGTAACATCCGACATGTCGGTTTTTAGCATACGCATCTGATTCCACATTTTGCGGTCAGACCATGTCGCTTTTATGCCATCACGTTTAACCTGCTTCCAAACATCACCCAAGGTTTCACGCTGATCTTGATAATATTCAGCTGAAATTTTAAGATCTTTCTGAATTTGATCACTGGTTTTTTCATGAAAATCTGACAACATCACCACATAGTCACGTTCAGCTTTTTCATGTGCTGCCAATGGTGTTTTACCTTTTGGATAAATCACAAAAGAACCATATAAGCCGTCCTGTTCCTGTCCTTTAGAATGAGCGTGATACCAATAAGTCCCGCTTTGGCGAATCTTGAATTTATAAACATACTCGCTTTGAGGCTTAATACCGTTAAAACCATTAAATCCCGGTACACCATCCATAATGCCCGGCAACAACAGTCCGTGCCAATGAATAGAAGAATCTTGGTTTTTTAAATTATTTTTCACGCGAATGATGGCTTCATCACCCTCTTCAAACTCAAGCAAAGGCGCAGGAAATTGACCATTTACGGTAATTCTCTCAACTGGTTTTCCTGTGATATTTACAGTTTGTTCAGCGATTGTTAAATCATATTCTTTAACTGCCGCCATTACCCAAGTTGATGAAAATAAACCAACTCCAATTAAGAGTACATGACTTAACTTATTTGACATTCTATCTCACCGTTAAAAAGACCAGATTAGAGTATTAAGGCAATCCTTATCGTTAGCTCCAATACTCCTTTCCTGCTTTTATAAAATTATTTATTTGATGTATTGTAAGCGTCCGCTGAACACACCTTATGAATTCGTCCTATAAGCCTTAATTTAGTCCCCACTTAAAAACAAGTGGGGACTAAAATTTATGACTACAAATCACCAGACATCCA
>NZ_JBBCWZ010000120.1:0-4974 GCF_037145695.1 Acinetobacter sp. USHLN143 | reverse complement strand
CAGGACGGTACAGCAGAACTTATTAAGACCGCTAAAGCGCTTGGACGCTTGAAAAACTCGATTGAATCAGCCAATGATCAATTTTCATGGAAGTTAATCACCACTTTCTTAGGTGTTTTTTCAGTTCTCATACTGACTATGACGTGGCTATTTGCATCTTATATTAAGCCTTTAGAGAATATTCCAAAGATCGAGAGTTTAAGGCAGCAAGGTATTCAGTTTGATATTCAAAGTTGTGCCGTTGGAGAAGAGTCCAAGCCCTGCGTCCGAGTGATGAAAGAGCAGTGTGGCTATGGGAAGCATGGGGATTTATGCGTTATTGACCCCAAATAGCTGAATCTGAAAATGAAGGCTCTAAGCACTCATTTATAATTTTTATTATGTTTAAAATTAGTGGAAGTTAAGGAAATTATTATGTTAAAGCAATCAAGTTTAGAAAGAACAGAGTTTAAGGAAGAAGAACTTGCGCCCATTAAAAAGCTTGATTTGAATGATTTGAAAGTTCCTATGCCTAAAAACCTTGATCAGTTACTGATTTGGACATCCGAACTTGCTCAATATAATTATGCTCAATTCCTTGACCAATCCGAACAGCTAAAACTTGTTGATGAAGACAACCTGGAAGAACAGGCGGAAATCAGTCAGAAGCTTAGGTTCTATAGAGGTAATGCGCTTATAGAAAACCAAATCAAAGATTTCTATTTGAAAAAGTTACTTGATCAAGGGGAGGCAACAGTCAAAGGTTATATTAAAAGTCCGACTAAGAAAAATACCCGATATGCTGTAATTTCTTATCATGACTATGATTTTGTAAGCTTTGCTACTCCAGAGATTCTTAATAAATTTCCAGCCGATCTCATCAATTTCGTGCAAAAGGAAACACCTAAGACATTAGCGGACATATATCCTGAAGAAGCCGTGTTCTTATCAGCTATCAAAAAATTTATAAAACCTTTTAAAGAACAGTATAAAAAATTGGCTGATAAGAACAGGGAAATTAAGGAGCACAATACAGTTGCTCATAAAATTTATATAAAAATTAAAAATAAGGAAGCAACTTTGCAAAAGCCAACAGAGTCAAAGCCTAAAGAATCTAGTCCAAAGACTACTGAAAATAGTGCTGTCCCAGTAGAGATGAAGCAGGGAACCATTCAGAAAAATATGGCTCCACAAGAAAAGCCACTTACTGTGATTAAGAAGCGAAAATTTGCTTTAAACAAGGATAAGTAACTTGTAATGTAAAATTCTAAACAAAAACCCCTCTAAGTCTTGCAACTTAGAGGGGTTTTCAAGTAAATTCAGCGGTACGCAGTTATTTGATGCTACAACATCAAGTAACGAAGATCATAAGGTTTGACGACCGTTATGATTTCACCAAAAGGCTTGTACCTGAACTCTATTTTCACAATAAACAGTGTTTATATCAAGCCTCAAAATGATAAGTCTTCGTTAATTCGTGTTTTAAACCATCAAATAAGCATCCTAGATCGAGCTTTGCCCGCTTCTGCGTGTCCGTTTTACGGTCGGCATGCAGTACGTGTGGTAGGAATAAGTGTCACTGGCGTATTGTAGCTATAGTCGAAAGGCTAAACCGCTTACAGGGGAACTTCACATAGGCGGAGCGTTAGGAGTAGTTACATAGGACTTGTTAAGTTGCATGTTGGGGAAACCCTCGCAGAGATACAGGCAATGTAACGACAGGGAGCGCGTGGAGCGAGGTGCAAGACTTTGAGTCCTTGTCTGCATAGTCAGCAAAGCTATGTGCGGATACGACCGATATACGTGGCTCCGAAGCCAAATATATACAGGTAAATCGGCAATACTTAGGGGATATGTCATTTTTTCAAATGGCTGCCCTTAGGGTGAGTATTGCCGAAACTCTCTCAACCGTTTCCAAAGCCAAAGCACGAAGTGCGACGCTTTGGAAACGGTTGAGAGGTTGAGTTCATTTGTTTTTCTTTTATATATGAGCTTTAGAAAAAACTAACTTGCCTTAGGCTATTTTTTTATTTTACTTTTCTTGTGAAAAGTTTTACTTTATTTTCCTCCAATTACTACAAATGAAGAAGATTATTATGGAGACTTTGATATAGAGTTTTCTAATTTCTGGACAAATAGCAATTACTACTGCATGTTTACAGGGTTTAAATCCTATCCAAACTCAGTATATCCAAAAATACTTTATGATAATAAATATGATAAAGCTCGAGAATATATGCAAGAGTTAAAGAAACGTGAGGATAATCTCTTGGAAAGTTTACCAAGTACTTATGAATACCTAAAACATCTACACAGTAGAAAATAATATGGAACTTTATACAATTATTTTGTATAGTTTTTTTTGCTTTATAGGGGCCATTTTACCTGGCCCTACATCTTTATTGGCCTTAAATCTAGGTCTTAATAATTCTATAAAAGCTGTTTTTCTAGCTAGTATTGGAGCAGCGATAGCTGATTTTCTGATTATTTGTGCTATTGGTTTTGGACTAAAACAAATAATTGATGATTTTCCTATAATTTTTGAGGTAATAAAAACTCTAGGATTTTTCTACTTAATTTTTATCGCGTATATGATATGGAAATCAGAAAACAGTATTTCTGAACATAAAGATGATACTCATAATATATATAGATTACCTATAAAAGGTTTTTTAACAGCAATTTCTAATCCTAAAGTACTTGTATTTTTTATTGCATTTTTACCCCAATTTATTGATCCTAATTTAAATATATCTTATCAATACATAGTTCTAGGTATCGCTTCTTCGATGATAGATATAATTTGTATGACAATATATGGATTATTGGGAGTTAAATTATTATATTTTTTTAAGGATAAAACTAATCTACTTTATCTTAATCGTATAAGCGCTATATGTATGGCTAGTATAGCTATGTTCCTGATAATAAGGTAACTAGACTCTATTTTTTTTCTTATTATGATTTAGGACAGCTTGTCCTAAATCCTTCCAAATTTCCCATTTCATATCATTTGGGTCGATTTCAGCAGTTTTAAGCAGAACTCCAAGTAATTCTGCAGGATCACGCTGATCTAGGTTAGCAATCTCAAAAAGTGCGCCTAATTGGATAAGGTGGCGTGTACGAGCTTTTCGTTCAGCTTCCTTTTCTGCATTCAATAATTTTCTAACTGCAACTTTTTGCTTATTTGCTCGATCTATTGCTTTTTCAGCTTTGATTAAGGCATTAATTTTTTTCTCTTGGTCAGGTGTTCTGTACTGAATTTTGGCTAATTCAAGTAAAAGTTTTTGAGCATCATTAGGGTTCTTTAAAGCAGAAATATAGGTGATTTTTTCAAATAGCCATTCATTATTCATATTTAATTCCTTGATTCAGATACCGCAAAATTACAGGCTCAATACTCAAAGAACGATAACAAAATATTTACGTTCGAGTAACGTAATTTTGTTAAAGTCGTTCTAGAGATTGTCGCCTGCACTTCCATCAAAAATTTGATGGCGCGCTTAGACGTTTCTCAATTTCATTGAGAAACCTAAGCACGTTAGGGACTTCATCCCTAAAACCCTGAAACTTATTTTTTTCGTTCAATTGAAAATTGAATGAAAAAAATAAGTACCAAAGCTAGGAGCAACAGCATGCAACTAAAACAGGTATTGGGAAAAATCAAAGATATTACTTTTGGCGTGATCGCAGCACCGCTAATCATCATCATTATGATGTGGGCTTCGATACTTGATCAAAGAGCGTTTAAGAAAGAGCGCAACCGAAAAAAGGAACAGGATAAAACCTAATGGCGATTGCTCGTTTAAGTGTCAAAGTCGGTAAGGCAGGTAAAGCAGCACCGCATGCCGAATATATAGATCGGGATGAAGAAAAGAAGCTGAAACAGGAACAGGCAGAAACTGATCTTGAACATAGTGCTTATGGAAACATGCCGAAATGGGCTGAACATAATCCGATTACCTTTTGGCAGGCAGCCGACCTTTACGAGCGTAAAAATGGCAGTACCTATCGAGAATATGAAATTGCCCTGCCTAGAGAGATGAATGCCGAGCAACGCCTAGAACTGGTTGAGGACTTCATTCAGTCTGAGATCGGCTCAAAATATCCGTATCAATTTGCGATTCATAACCCTAAAGCAATGGACGGCAAGGATCAGCCTCACGTTCACCTCATGTTTAATGAACGTCTGCAAGATGGAATCGAACGAGATCCAGAGCAATATTTCAAACGCTATAACGCCAAGAATCCTGAACGTGGCGGAGCTAAAAAAGACAATACGGGCAAGGGTTACCAGGAACGAAAAACTGATATTAAAGACCTACGCCAAAGATGGGCTGATTTATGCAACAGCCATTTAGAAAAACACCAAATTGACAGTCGTATTGATATGCGAAGCTACAAAGAGCAAGGCATAGAGAAAGAACCCGAAAAGAAACTATTACCAAGCCAAGCTAAAGACCCTGAAATCAGGGAAGCCTTGCAACAGTCACGTATAGCCTATAAAGAGCTTGAGCAACTAGATTTAGGCGACCCTAAAAAAGACCTGAAAGACCTCAAAAACAGCCCAATTTCAGATAAAGAAATTAAACAGGGTATTGAGAGCTTTAAGGCTGATTTTGACAGCTTTAAACAGCTTGCTTTGGAACAGTACAAACAGCAGCAGAAATTAGAAAGAGAGCAACAGAAAACAATGAAGTTTAGAGGGATGAGCCGATGACACCTGATGAAAAAAAGCTATATGCACTGATGGCAGTTGCAGAACAACAGCAGAACCTAGTCAATCAGGCCGTTAAAGAGCTTCAAATCACGAAAGAACACATTCAAAGCACTATTGCTGGGCAAACCCACCACACTATATCAAAAGCGGTAAATGAGGGCTTACAGGACGGTACAGCAGAACTTATTAAGACCGCTAAAGCGCTTGGACGCTTGAAAAACTCGATTGAATCAGCCAATGATCAATTTTCATGGAAGTTAATCACCACTTTCTTA
>NZ_JBBCWZ010000119.1:0-5300 GCF_037145695.1 Acinetobacter sp. USHLN143 | reverse complement strand
TGCACTGTCTATAACTGTCTTTAAATCCATAAATAGGTGTCCACTTAAATTTAAGTGGACACTATCGCGGTATTAATGAGTTAGAAAAAGTGGGGTTCAGCGGACGCTTACAAACCGATTCAATATTATGCCTGACATCAACAGTTACATTAACTTGAAACGGTGTCAGACATGAATTTTCCTACATATATTCAAGATAAAGTTATCACTTCTGCCCCTGCTACTCCGGAGAAGATCCATATCTGTAAAACAGGTAAATCAGCCGGACAGATCCGTAAATTTAAAGCTAAACCTGCCCGTAGTGGATTGCTCCCAATCACAAGTAAAACGCTTTGGTTGTGGGTAAAACAGAATAAGTTTCCTCAGCCATTTTCTCTAAATGGTTTAACAGTTTGGGAATCCAAAACTGTCCTTGATTGGATTGAAATGCACAAACAAAAGGCGTCTTAAGATGCTGAGTAGTTCGCACTTATCCCAAACTGAATCAGCCAAATTCCTATATACAAATTTAGGAAAGACACAAAAGTATTGGTACAGAAGACTTACCAAAAACCTATACCGTCCAAGTCTTTCACATGGCTACAGAATCACTGTCCATGTAGTGGATGGCAAGCCAATGTACACACTACCTGCTCTACGTGAGTTCGTACGTATTAACCAACCCTCAACTTAAACAAGGAAATAGCGATGAAAATCGAAACGTTAAACAACTCAGCAAACCAAGCGCAAAATGCACACTTGAAGACTGTAATCTTAGGAGCTGTAAAAAAGCTTGCTCAGATTAAAGTTAATGAATTTAAGCCACATTTTTCGCACTTCATTGATAGTTCTATTGATTTTATGCTTCATTACACTGAAATCAACGGCGTAGATGTAACCGAGGAAGAACTTATTCAAGCTTACTTACACAATGCCAAAGAAATGGAGCGAATTAATGCAAAGCTCTTTAATTAATCATGAAGATCTTGCGGATCTTTTATTATCAAGCTGTAAAGTGGTGATGGTAAACCAAACTCAATCATCAATTACCTACAGCATTGAACGTAATGGTAAAGAATTAATTCTTATCAACACTCCGAATGAAAATTACTTAATTCAGTAATTTACTATCAATCCAAAAGGGCGGTTATTCAACTGCCCTTTTGTTTAATTTTTTCACATTGAAATGATTATGAAACATCTAACACACCATCAATTTGAAACCCTAGTTCGAAATGGACAAGATCCATATGATGACGAGTTACAAAAAATTTTACTCGATTTAGAAATTGAAGAGTTTTCAGAAGATACCGAGAAAAAATCTCCATATGAACAAAGTTATTTAGATTTATGCTCAAGATACGCTGACAATACGAATCAAGCTGATCAACTCGAAACCGTTATTTTCTCTGATATTCATAGCTATGATTTCAAAGCAATGAATATCCAAATCAAAGCTCAGGTCGATTTCATTGATTTATACTTTGAAATTGGTAAAACGAGTACACGGCATGACATCAAAAAATTCCTAACGGAGAAAACTGGTATTACTCATTACATCTCTGAATACGAAACCGGTTTCATAATTAGATTGCATGACATGAATTCCCTAAGTGTACTACGGCACCGTATCAGCTACTTGAGACATTTTGAATGCAAGATTGATAGCTTTAAAATCATGCAGATTGAACTAGCAATTGACTTCTACAATTTCAAGCATAGAGCACTCACTACAGCCCTTTTTAAGTCAATTCGATTACCTAATACCGTAGAAAACTTACGTGTCTACAAGAGCCAACTGGGCGTATTCACACCCATTCCAAGCACACCACATTCAATGTTTAGAAAGCTACAAAATGGCTATAATATTGGTATTAATCATAGAGATGCAGATGAGTACTGGCATTTATATATCAAGACTACGGACTGTAATAAACAACCTCTGCCGGAGAATGTATGGCGCATTCGTGCTGAAAAGAACATCAAAAGCAATGTACTCAATCAGATGGATAACCGCTTAACAAATATCAAAAGAGTTTTATTAGATGGATTCAAAGGGCTTAGTTTCACACAGCTAAAAGCCAACTCTTCTAAACAGTTAATTGGAGAATATAAAAATACTATTAGAGCTTTTGGAACAGAGATCCCAACTTACTATGACAAAAGTCGGCATAAGAAAAATTTGCCTGAATCCATGAAAACTCACGGCCAACTTAATCAACTCGTTTCGAGCGCCGTGCACAACTTAGTTCGCAATTTTACTATCAGCAATTAAACAACCAAAACCTGCCATAAGCATTGATATTCAAGGCATATAGCAGGTTTTATAACTTTTAGCTGCCTAATAACTTATATACTACTAATTAATCAGCTTTAACCAGTTGCGACTTAATATTTACTTTACTTAAATTTAACTCTTTTCAGGCAAAGAAATAACTTCTTTCCCTTTTGAGTTTAGACTGACAATAATTTGCTTAAATTCAATTGCAGTTTTCATCAAATATTTTAATTCCCTACCACTCACTCCGGCTTTCTTATAAATAGTCGATTTGAGGATATTTGGATTTTCTGTTAAATAATCCAAAATTTTTTGATAATCTGAAATCTGTTCCACTGCGTATTTACAACCATTTTTCCATTCGGATAGCCCAGTCATATAAGTAGCTGTTTTTACACCCAACCTACCATTGCTTAAAATAAATCTTATATATCCCTCAACTTTCTTTTGAATCTCTTTAGTAAACTGAATATCGTTTATGATTGTGAATAGATTCCAAAGACGACCGACATATATGTAATCTAAAAACTTTGGAAATCGATAATATGTGAATTTTTTATTTAGCTCTAACCATCTTTCTGCATGCTCCATTGCTTTGGCAACCATATCAGAAATGATAGTTTTCAATTTTTTATGATCTGATTCAAATTGAAAGTAGGGATCACATACTTCTACAAAATTTTTATGAATTGGCTCTGTCAGGAAATGTTCCACCATTGGGAATGCTTTCCTATCATCCATATTGTTAAATAAAGAAATACACCACACCGAATCTTGATGGTTAATCTCTTTTAGTTCAGCAATTGCTCTTAGATAATCATTTTCATCAGGATATTTATCATCATTCTCACCGATATCTTCTTGAACTTGTTGCTGAGTTTTATAAGGTCTTCTATCGTAATTTGTTATCGGTTCAACACTATAAAACCCTATTCCTGACTCACTAACAAATAAAGGATTATTCCAATTCTTGTTAATCTTATTCACCCTCATATCCCCACATATTCATATGTAGGGAAACTATAGAGGATGCTCATTGAAAAAGACATTCAGCGAAAGTATTTAAAATAAATTTTTATGTGCGATGTCTTAGAAATTAACCAAAAAATCCTATGGGGACCATTCATAAAAATTGTGTTTCAGACAACATTCTTATACTTCATAAAAAACGGGCATTTTGCCCGTTTCATTAATCCTCAAAATTAGCCCATACATCATGGATCATATGTTGGTTATCGACTTCAAATAACAAGCATACCAACAACCGGTACTTTAATGTGGTTCCGTTAATTAGACCACTCAATTCAGTTTTATAAGTGATAAATCCGCTCTAAATATTTAAATTATGCTGCCATTACTTTTAGTAAATGTTGATCATAAAATTCATCCGGTGTTGCCTTATTCAAACTTGAATGAGGACGTATCATGTTATAAAAATCCAAATATTCAGCAATTGATTGTTTCGCTTGTTTAACCGTATCGTAAGCCTTCAAATAGACTTCCTCATGCTTCACGCTGCGCCATAAACGCTCAATCATTACATTATCCATCCATCGTCCTTTCCCATCCATACTGATACGGATATTTCGCAATTTTAACTCATTCAAAAATGCCTCGCTTGTGAATTGACTGCCTTGGTCTGTATTAAACACCTCAGGACAACCATATTTCACAATTGCTTCTTGCAACGCATCTATGCAAAAGCCTGTTTCCATACTGATCGATACACGATGAGCCAGTACTTTACGACTATGCCAATCTATAATTGCACACAGATAGACAAAGCCTTTAGCCATAGGAATGTACGTGATATCTGTACACCAGACTTGATTAGAGTGATCGATGACCATGTTTTTCAACAGATATGGGAAAATACGGTGTGCAAGATTAGGCTTACTGGTATTGGGTTTTGGATACAAGGCATGTATTCCCATCAAGCGCATTAAACGTCGGACTTTACGCCGACCTATTTGATGCCCTTGACGCTGTAGCATATCTCGTATCATTCGACTGCCCATAAATGGGTAGTCGAGATGAATTTCATCGATCAGGCGCATCAAACTCAAATCAGTTGATGAAATCTCTTTGGACTTGTAATACAACGTACTGCGATTGATTTGAATCAATTGCGATTGTTGTCGTACCGAAAGTTGATGGGTCTTATCGATCATTTTTTGCCGCTCAGCTGCCCTATTTTTCTGAGCGCACCTTCTAAAAAATCAATTTGCAATGCCTGATGTCCTATCTTGGCATGTAGAGCTTTGAGGTCAATCTCTGGTTCTTGTTGTGCTGTTGGTCGTGAAAAAATATTGACTGATTGCTCAAGCAGTTGATTTTTCCAATCGATGATTTGGTTTTGATGTAAATCGAATTGAGTAGAAAGTTCAGCGAGTGTGTGGTCGCCTTTAATTGCTGCGAGAGCAACTTTAACTTTAAACTCTGCTGAATGATTACGACGTTTTCTTCGTGTCATGGTTGACTCCAAAAACAAGCATTTCCCATGCTTATTGGGGAGTAGATTATCACTTATAGGCGTGGTCTAAAATCCTAGAACCACATCACTTATCAATTTTTAGTGCCTCATCAATAGCTTCTTCAACAGAGTCAAAAACATGGGCTAAATCCGGAATTTTTACGTAAACACGATTAATAGCTACATCGTTTTCTTCAATTTTCCCAACAAACTCATCTTGATCGTAAAGGTGAATCACATATCCCAAGAATTCCGCATTATCGGGAAGCTCTAGACGGCGTTTTGCTTCTTCAATGGTAATACGTTCACCATCAAGTTTTTGTTGCTGTGCTGATGCTATGCGCTCTTGCAGTGAGCCTCTTTGTTTTGCTTGCCCCATTTACTTCTCCTCGTTAAGCTGTATGTTCCTAATTTTCTTTTTCATTAATTAAATCATCTTTGGGATTTTTATAAAACCAATCTCTGTACACGACAAATTTCACAGAACCCTTATCCTATCAGGGTTCTGCCTTCTTAAAATTGCCAAAATTTCCTTAAACTCTTCTTTTTTCCCAAAACCAATTAAACGCT
>NZ_JBBCWZ010000118.1:0-5559 GCF_037145695.1 Acinetobacter sp. USHLN143 | reverse complement strand
GCTCGAGGTACACCAACCAAGCGCTGGAATTCAGAATCTGAAAAACGATTTAATTTCTGATATTTCATGAAATCTATATTGAGGCAGTTTTTACTTTCGCAAGAGGTCTAAAAGAGAGATGGGACTATTTTGATGTAATAAATTTTTTTTATTTATCTCGAGCGTGTTAAGCCACTTTAACCCTCTGTGATTAAAGTGGCTCTACGATCACAGACTATTTATGATTTTTATTGTTTTCAGATTTGTCCTGTTGATCCTTTTTATTTTTATCCTGATCTTGTTTCGATTCATCCTTTTTGGACTGAGAATTGCTCTTTGAATCTGTATCTTTGGCATCTTGCTGCTGATCAGAATTACTTTCCTTCGCTTGGTTATCTTTCATTTTACTCATCGTATCAGTTGCCATCTGTTTCAGCTCAGCGAACTTAACCGATGCTTCACTGACTAAGTCTGTGATTTTCTGTCTGGTATCTTCAAACTTATGCATGGCTTCATCTTTTAAATTTGCCATACCTGCCTGCTGATCGGTCTGACCATCTTTAGCATGCTGTTTATCTGACTTGTTAGATGATTTATCTTGAGAGGCATGATCTGCTTTGGCCTTTTTCGCATCATCTGAACCTTGCTCAGTATTTTGCTGGTGGTCAGATTTGCCATGTTTTAGCTCATTCAGAAGCTTTTCACCTTTTTGCAATAGTTCCTCACCGATCGCAATCGCTTTGGCTTTTAAGTCATCCATCTTAAAGCTTTCAGTTTTTTTATCTGACTGATTCTCTTGAGAATTGTCTTTTTGTGCTGATTGCTCAGCATTTGTATCTTTGCCGTTGTGCTGAGTATCAGATTTCTGATCAGCATGGGTCTGGGCACTTTGCCCATTCTTATGTTCCTGATTATGCTGTTTATCTATCTCATTTTGCTTTTGCTCTTTTGCAAGTTGATCATTCAATTCGCGTGCATGTTGTTCTTTATCTTGATTTTGCTTCGACGTATTATTTTGGTTCTGCTGAGTCATGAGGTACCCTCCTTAGGCATATCATATAAACAATCAGCCATTTTTTAGCACAAAGCATCACGCGAATCGGGCGAAGTAAGCAAACTGCAACAAAGCCTGTACATGTTGTTGCTATTATTTGCAGAATGTAGCATGAGCTGAGTCAAATCCGTATTGAAAAGCTATATGCTAAGGACGATGCAGGTTTTGTATTCGGTTTTCCAAGTCCATCTATTCGCAGGGTTTCCGTAAAGCATTTCTTTGTAATCCCCTCGGCATCATGTAAAATTATGGCCCATTGCATAATGAATACGAATGAGAGAGTGAATCCGTGCGTAAAATTTTAGTCACCAATGCCCTTCCTTACGCCAATGGCCCGATTCATATGGGTCACTTACTTGGCTATATCCAAGCAGATATTTGGGTACGTGCCATGCGTGCGATGGGTCATGATGTGACTTACGTCTGTGCGGATGATGCTCACGGAACCGCGATCATGCTGCGTGCCGAAGCGAAT
This sequence comes from Acinetobacter sp. USHLN143, assembly GCF_037145695.1. Lineage (GTDB taxonomy): Bacteria > Pseudomonadota > Gammaproteobacteria > Pseudomonadales > Moraxellaceae > Acinetobacter > Acinetobacter fasciculus. The sequence continues at coordinate 4,051 of NZ_JBBCWZ010000118.1, read as the reverse complement.
GGCATTTCACCTGAAGCGCAAATTGCCAATGTGCAAAAAGAACACATTCGTGACTTTGACGGTTTTGGCGTACATTTCGATCATTATGATTCTACGCATAGCGATACCAACCGTGCCCGTGCGTCAGAAATCTATGTGAAAAACCGTGATGCTGGCAATATTGCAGTTCGTCCGGTGACCCAGCTTTTTGATCCTGAAAAAGGCATGTTCCTGTCAGACCGTTTCATTAAAGGCACCTGTCCTAAATGTAAGGCGGAAGATCAGTACGGCGACTCATGTGAAGTCTGCGGTGCAACTTATAATGCGACAGAGTTGTTGAATCCGCATTCCACTTTAAGTGGCGCAACTCCAGTCGAAAAATCATCTGATCATTACTTCTTTAAATTGCCAAATTTTGGTGAATACCTGCAAAAATGGACTCGTGATGAAGGTCGCTTGCCGGTATCGATTGCCAACAAGCTGGACGAATGGTTTGAAAATGGCTTGAACGACTGGGACATCTCACGTGATGCGCCATACTTCGGTTTTGAAATTCCAGATGCGCCAAACAAATATTTCTATGTTTGGGTGGATGCGCCGATTGGTTATATGTCGAGCTTTGAAAACTACATCAAAACCAAACGTCCTGAATTGAATTTTGATGACTACTGGAAAAAAGATTCTGAAAATGAGGTCTATCACTTCATTGGTAAAGACATCGTGTATTTCCATGCCCTGTTCTGGCCCGCAATGCTGGAAGGTGCAAATTACCGTACGCCATCAGGCTTATTCGTAAATGGCTTCCTGACAGTCAACGGTCAGAAGATGTCTAAATCTCGTGGTACCTTTATTAAAGCGGAAACCTATTTAGAGCATTTAAACCCTGAATATCTACGTTATTACTTCGCGTCGAAACTTTCAGACAAAGTTGAAGATTCGGACTTGAACCTGGATGACTTTGTACAAAAAGTGAACTCCGACCTGGTTGGTAAAGTCGTCAACATTGCCAGCCGCTGTGCAAAATTCATCAACACTAAATTTGATAACAAGTTAAGTGCAACATGTGCAGAGCCTGAACTGGTGCAAAGCTTTATTGATGCGGGTGATTCTATTGCAAAAGCATATGAAGACCGTGAGTTCTCGGCAGCGATCCGTGAAATCATGGCACTTGCGGACAAAGCCAACCAGTACATCGATGAGAAAAAGCCTTGGGCACTTGCGAAACAGGAAGGTCAGGAACAACAAGTTCATGACGTATGTTCTGTGGGTATTAACCTGTTCCGTCAATTGGCAGTGTATTTAGCACCTGTATTGCCGACACTGGCTCAACAGGTTCAAGATTTCTTGCAACTTGAAAGCTTCGATTTTGCTTCTCGCGAAACAATTCTAGTGGGTCATGAAATTGCATTGTTCCAGCCGTTGATGCAACGTGTAGATCCAAAAGCTGTTGCGGCAATGGTGGATGCATCTAAAGATTCTTTAGCTGCTCCTGCTGCTGAACCAGCAAAAGCTGAGAAGAAAAAAGAGAAGAAGATTGAAAAGAAAGCTGAACCTAAAGTCGGTGAAGCTGAAATCATTAATATTGATGATTTTATGAAAGTTGACCTGCGTGTTGCTGAAGTTTTGGAAGCGGCTACGGTTGAAGGTTCTGAAAAACTGCTTCAACTCACTTTAAACGTTGGTGAAGCTGAGCCACGTAATGTGTTCAGTGGTATTCGTGAGTTCTACCAACCTGAAGACTTAAAAGGCAAACTGGTGGTAATGGTGGCTAACCTTGCGCCACGCAAGATGCGTTTTGGTATTTCAAACGGTATGGTTTTAGCTGCGGGTAATGGCGATGGTGTTTGGGTGATTTCACCTGAATCTGGTGCTAAACCGGGTGATAAAGTGTCTTAAGATTTCCATTTTAAGCAAAGAAAGCCTCTACGTATGTAGGGGCTTTTTTATATCATCAGTTAAATTTAATTTCTTGATTTTTAATATTTTCAATATAAAATCAATGCGCTTTTTTATTCTTTTATAATTATTCGGGGTAAGCATGAAAAAATTATTAGTTTCAGTTCTAGCGATGTCTACAATTGCATTTACAGGTTGTTCAGTACGTATGGCTGACATGACAGTTGCATCTACTAAAAACTACAACCTAAACTCAAACCAGTTTGTGAAAGGTGAACGCGTTAAAGGCGAAGATAAAGTTCCTGTGATTTTATTCCCACTTGGTATTCCTAACTTCAAAACAGCAGTAGATCGCGCAATTGAAAAAGACCGTTGTGCTGTTGCACTTTCTGATGTGGTAATTACTCAGCTTAATCAAGCATTTATTATTGGTCAGATTGGCTATCGTGTAGAAGGCACTCAAGTGATTGACCGTTCTCAGCCTGAATGTGCTAAATAAGTTTTAAATATAAAAAAGCCTCTATCTCTAGAGGCTTTTTTATTGCTGGGTCACTTAGCCTTGCAACACAAATTCCCAAATCACATAGCCCAGTCCAAAGCCCAGTAGTGAATATAAGGTAATAATGAAAAATACAAAGCTGGCATTGTTTTTTCTTTTCCAAAAACTCATCGCGACACCCAAAGCTTGTTCGTAATACCCCATGTTAAAGAGCTTTTCATAAAAAGTGAAATGTATCTAAGCATTTTATTTATAATAATATTTTCATCAAAAATAAATTCTTTACTTTCAAAAAATCAATATACAGATTCAGACTTAATTTTTAGTACAGATGCCAAATCGGCATTGCTATTTAAAAAAATGGTAAATATATTCATATTCTTTTTTGCTGGCATCCGTGCTAATACATAGAATTGACTTTAATTACATAAGAATAGCCATGAAATACTTCACCTCTTCTCTCGTCATGTCACTGCTTGCTTTAGGTTCAATGACGGGTATCTCTCAAACACATGCACAAACCGTTTCTAGCACCCAACAACAAAAACAGGTTCCAGGGTATTATCAGCATAACTTCGGAGATTACCAGATTACTGCCCTGCTGGATGGTAGCAATTATCTGTCCAAAGCCTTATTTAAAGATATTCCAGCAGCCCAAGCCGATCAGATCTTGAAAAAATACTACGTCGATCAGGCCAAAGGCATCCAGACATCCGTGAATGCCTTTCTGGTCAATACAGCCAAAGAACTGGTTCTGGTCGATAGCGGAACTTCAAGCTGTAATGGTCCACACCTAGGTTCAGTGTATTCCAATTTACAGGCTTCAGGGCATAAACCTGAACAGGTCAATGCCATCCTGCTCACGCATTTGCATCCTGACCATGTATGCGGCATCAGCAATAATGGCGTGGCCAATTTTCCCAATGCCAATATTTATGTGTCTCAAACTGAACTGGATTTCTGGATGAATCCTAAAACAGCAGACAAATTACCAAAAGCCAAGCAGGCAGGTTTTTTGGGCACAGTCGATAAAATCAAGAAAGCCATTGCACCCTATCAGGCCAAGAATCAGCTTAAAACCTTTAAAACTGGCGATAAAATCCATGCTTTCGATGTTATCAGTTCGGCTGGACATACACCGGGGCATTTTGGTTTTAGCTTAAAATCTAAAGGTCAGCAGATGGTGTTTATTGGAGATATTGTGCACTCACATACGCTGCAGTTTGATCGCCCACAGACCGGCGTTGACTTTGATGTCGATCCGAAAAAGGCGATCGAAACCCGCTTAAAATATTTTGCTGAATATGCGAAAAATGGTCAGACGGTAGCAGCACCACATTTGCCATTTCCGGGGATTGGACATATTTATTCTAAAGACAATAAAAGCTATCAATGGATTCCGGTACATTTTAAAGATTAATTGAATACTTCAATAATTTTATCTAAGCATGAAACCCTAATTTTTTAGGGTTTCATTTATTTTAAATATCCTTCAGCCAGATTCCCTATGACTTGGTAAATTTAAAACTTGAATGACGCTTTGAAATTTAAAAGCAATAGTTTCGTTTATTTTAGGACTTACGCACTGTTATTTATAGACTCTCTGTGGTAGCAGATGATTTTTATCGAGAATAAAGTCATCAATGAAGTTTTTGATAATTGGTCTAAATAATTTCT
>NZ_JBBCWZ010000117.1:0-5594 GCF_037145695.1 Acinetobacter sp. USHLN143 | reverse complement strand
AGAAGAAATTATTTAGACCAGTTATCAAAAACTTCATTGATGACTTTATTCTCGATAAAAATCATCTGCTACCACAGAGAATCTATAAATAATAGTGCGTAAGTCCTATATTACTAAAATGCGCGGCTCAATAGACTCGCGCATTTTAGTATCTGCTGCTGTTTTATAAATGAGCTGTTAAGCGCTCAGTACTTCATCTTAGTGACTTCTCTCCAGATTTGACACCTTGTGCCATTGGTCTCAAAACTCACAATGCTAAACTTTGAACCGCTAAATTGCTTGACTTTTGGCAGGAATCCGGCAAATTCTAATCCCTCTCCTGCATCTAAAAACAAGCAAAAAATTTCGAACATCTGCATGGAACAAAACTATGGCGAATCATTTTGAATTCAATATCCGCGTATATATTGAAGATACTGATCTAGGTGGTATTGTCTACCATGCTAACCACATTCGCTATATGGAACGTACCCGTACCGAATGGTTACGTGCCGCTGGAGTGAGCCATTACTGGCATCAGACAGACTACAATTTTGTGGTGCATAAAATTAATGTCAAATATATGCGTCCGATCCTGATGGATGATTTAATTACTGTTACGGCACGTGTCATTTCATGTAAAGCTTCATCATTTGTATTGCAACAAAATATTTATCGTGGTGAAATCATGCTTGCATCAGGTGAGGTTGAGTTGGCATGTATCAGTGCAGAGATGCGACCACGTCGACTCCCGGATGAAATCCGCGAACTAATTCAAAAAGAATTGGAACAAGACTAAAAAAATTTATTGGCACACGTAACAACTATGGCGACTCAGTTAGAATCATCTCTTCAAGTTTCAGATCTTATTTTACAAGCAAGCCCTGTCGTACAACTGGTGATGCTTTCTCTCCTGTTAGCCTCAATATATAGCTGGTATCTGATTGCCAGGCTCTATATGAGTTATAAAAAAGCCCAGGCCGATGATGAACATTTCCAGAAAATCTTCTGGTCTGGTGCTGAGCTGAATACCCTGTATAACAATGCACAACTCAATTCCAAACGCACTGGCCTTGAAGATATTTTCTATCAGGGTCTGGGCGAGTTCCTGAAACTGAAAAAACGCCATGCGCCAACTGCCCAGTCGATTGAAGGGACAGAGCGTATTCTGCGTGTCGGTTTAAGCCGTGACCAAGGTCATCTGGAACAAGGTCTGGGTGCATTAGCAAGTATCGGCTCGGTTGCGCCTTATGTCGGTCTGTTCGGTACAGTCTGGGGCATCATGAACGCCTTCATTGGCCTGGCAGATGTTGATCAGGTGACTTTGGCGACAGTCGCACCCGGTATTGCCGAAGCACTAATTGCAACAGCGATCGGTCTGTTTGCAGCCATTCCAGCGGTATTGGCCTTTAACCACTTCACGGCCAAAGGTGAAACGGTCTACTCTGACCGTGCGCTATTTGCCGAAGAAATGGTGGCGCTATTGCAACGTCAGTCTGTGGGCGTAACTCAGGACAAAGACTAATGGCGATTCAAGGTTCAGGACGCTTTCAGCGTATTAAAAAGCCACTGAAAAGTGACATGAATGTCGTACCATATATCGATGTCATGCTGGTACTTCTGGTGATCTTTATGGTCACCGCTCCGATGATTACCAGTGGCATCAAGGTTGACTTGCCTCAGGCCAACGGATTGCCGATCGAATCCAAGGATGCTCCGACCATCGTCACACTGAAAGAAGATGGTTCATATTATCTAGAATATAAAAATCAGGCGACTGGCCCAGTCACACTGGAAGAATTGACGCGTACTCTGGTTGATGCTCAAACCCAGGCGCAAAATGACAACAAGGTGCTGAATGTCGTGATCAATGGCCACAATACCCGTCCATATGGCGATGTCATGGCCTTGATGTCCAGCCTGCAGGATGCTGGCCTTTCTCAAGTCGGTTTACTGACCAAGCCATTAGAATAAAGTATGAAAGACTATAAAAAGCCACCATTTCAGAAAAAAGCCATCGCACTTGGATTCACCTTAGGCATCCATGCAGTGGCTTTGGTGGGCTTACTTTATCTTGGCATGAGTAAACCACCTGAGCCGCCTAAACAGATTAAAACTGTGCTGATCAAGCCGGAAGACCTTAAACCAGTTACCCGTGAAGAAACCCTGTTTGAGGAAACTGCACATGACACTGTTGCAGAAGAAATTACACAAACGGCAGAACCCAGTGTAGAGCCAGCTCCCGTGATTCCGACAGCTGCCCCAGCAACACCGGCTGCTCCAGCTGTACCCAAAGTAGATACCCAAAAAGCTCAACAGGAATTAAAAGCCGCGGAAGCAGCGCAAGCCAAAGCTGCACAACAAGCGGCCGAAGCAGCAAAACGTGCTGAAGCTGCCGAACAGGCCAAACAGGCAGCCGCTAAAGCCAAAGCTGAGTCAGCGCAAAAATCCAAGGCTGAAGCCGAAGCTGCACGTCAGGCAGAACTCGATGCACAGCGCAAAGCCGATGCTGCACAAAAAGCCAAATTAGACGCACAGAAAAAAGCAGATTTGGCTGCTAAACAAAAAGCAGATGCGGCAGCAAAAGCGAAAGCTGACGCAGATGCAAAACGTAAAGCGGATGCAGACGCAAAAGCGAAAGCTGACGCAGATGCAAAACGTAAAGCGGATGCAGACGCAAAAGCCAAAGCTGATGCAGCAGCCAAAGCAAAAGCCGACGCGGATGCAAAACGTAAAGCGGATGCCGATGCAAAAGCCAAAGCCAAAGCCGACGCAGCAGCCAAAGCAAAAGCCGACGCGGATGCAAAACGTAAAGCAGATGCAGATGCTAAAGCCAAAGCCGATGCAGCAGCTAAAGCAAAAGCTGACGCGGATGCAAAACGTAAAGCAGATGCAGACGCCAAAGCAAAAGCAGAGACCGACGCTAAACGGAAGGCAGATGCTAAGGCTAAAGCGGATGCAGATGCCAAAGCAAAAGCAGAGGCAGACGCGAAAGCTTCAGCAGCCAAACAGGCCACTGAAGAAGCTGCACAGAAAAAAGCGGAATCCAAACGGATTGCATCCACAGCAAAACGTGACTTTGAAAATAAAATTAAACGTGCCTGGGATACACCCGTAGGGTCATCAGGCCAGCGTGCGACTGCACGTGTAACCCTGAATGATAATGGCGGTGTGGTCTCGGTCATTGTGAATTCAAGTGATTCAGACATGAAAGCCAGTGTAGAAGCTGCAGTCCGTGCTGCTGCACCTTATCCAATGCCTTCCGATCCAGATGCACGCCGTGAAGCACGAAGCTTTACCTCAACCTTTACTGCACAATAAAAACGGAGCCATCACATAAATAATGTTGTGATGGCTTTTATTTTTTAAGCTAAACTTCACTTCAAATTGATTGAATAATATTCACTTTTCACAGTGTCATAACAGTTTGGTCATAAAATCCTGGTTTTATTCTATTAAATCCATGCGATGATGTAGCCCAAGCACCTATACAATAAATCCGTTGATTTGAGTAAATAACGAATGATGGAAAAGACTCGCAAACATCTACTCTGCCTCGCAATCATTAGCACTTTAAGCCCTGTATTGGCAACCCAGTCCTATGCCCAATTGCATCTGGAAATTACCAAGGCACCTGAGGCAGCACCTAAAATTGCCGTTTTACCTTTCAGCCAGGATCAGAGCATTTATCCTATTGTGGAAAATGACCTGAATCGTTCTGGCCGCTTTACCAGTGCTTCAAAAAACCTGCCTGCAACAGCGACATTGAATAATCCGAATGCAGAAGCTTGGGCATCGGCTGGTGTTCCCTATGTGGTCACCGGTTCATCCAAGGCCACAGCCGATGGTTCTTTTGAAATCCAGTATCAGCTCTATGATGTCGAAAAAAAACAATATCTATTAAATGAATTGCTGACTGTTCCAGCCTCACGCACCCGTCAGGCAGCGCATATGATCAGTGATGCCATCTATCAGGCATTGACCGGCATTCCAGGTGACTTTAGCGGACGTATTGCCTATGTGCTGCGTAATCCTGCTACGCCGGAACAGCGCTATACCTTGCAGATTGCCGATACCGATGGTGAACAGCCAAAGACCATTTTGACCTCACGTGATCCAATCCTTTCTCCAGCATGGACACCAGATGCCAAAAAAATCGCTTATGTGTCCTTTGAAACCAAACGCCCGGCGATTTATGTACAGGATCTGGCGACCGGACAACGTGAAAAACTGGCCAGCTTCCGCGGCTTGAATGGTGCGCCGAGCTTCTCTCCAGATGGCAAGAGCATGCTGTTTACTGCTTCTATGCACGGCAATCCGGAAATCTACCAGATGAATCTGGAAACGCGTCAGCTACAACGTATGACCAATGACAGTGCCATTGATACTGAAGCACGTTATTCACCAGATGGAAAATCTTTTATTTTCACTTCTGACCGTGGCGGTTCTCCACAAATTTACCGCCATGATCTTGAATCAAGTAGCAATAAACGCCTGACCTTCCGTGGTGCATTCAACGCGCGCGGCACGCTGAGCGCAGATGGTAAAAAACTTGCATTAGTTCATCGTCCAAGCGGCAGTAACTATCGAGTTGCGGTTCAGGACATGACCTCCGGTGTGAACAATATTCTGACGCCAACGACGCTGGACGAATCGCCGAGCTTCTCACCAAATGGCCAGATGGTGGTCTATGCCACCCGTGAAGGTGCACGCGGACTCTTGTCGATCATGTCGCTGGATGGCCGCTTCCGTATGAATTTACCAAGTGAAACGGGTGAAGTCCGTGAACCGGCTTGGGCGCCAAAATAAGATTTTTATATTGATAAACCCTTTACCCCATAATCAAACTTCATGGAGATGAAGATGAACAAAGTAAAATTATTTGCCTTGCCACTTTTAGCAGCAGCTGTTGTCATGACAGGTTGTGCGAGCCGTAAGCCTGCCGCTGAAGTTCAAACGGGCGGTTTAGATACGACCGGTACAACAACTGTGAATACTCAAGGTCTGAGTGAAGATGCAGCACTGAATGCACAAAACATGGCAGGTGCTTCTGCAAAAGGTGTTACTGCAGAAAATAAAGCATTCTTGGCAAAACGCGTGGTGCATTTTGACTATGACAGTACTGAACTCAGCAATGAAGATCTAAATACGCTGCAAGCCCATGCGCAATTCCTAATGGCCAATGCCAATTCACGTGTAGCACTCACCGGCCATACCGATGAACGCGGTACCCGTGAATACAACATGGCACTTGGCGAGCGTCGTGCCAAAGCAGTAGAAAGCTTCTTGGTGACGACTGGTGTTAATCCTGGTCAACTAGAAGCAGTTAGCTATGGCAAGGAAATGCCAATCAATGCGGGCCATGACGAAAATGCCTGGAAAGAAAACCGCCGTGTAGAAATTAATTATGAAGCGGTACCACCATTGTTGAAATAATTTTCATTCATGATGGTTTCATCAAATAAAAAGCACTCAATCATGAGTGCTTTTTATTTGCTTCAATTTGTCCCGTCCTGAAATAAGTTTACACCTTAAGAGACTTATTTTATGGAACATAAACGAGAACAACGAGTTAAACGTACACAACGTGACTATAGCTTTGCCTTTAAAATGAT
>NZ_JBBCWZ010000116.1:0-5734 GCF_037145695.1 Acinetobacter sp. USHLN143 | reverse complement strand
AATTGTGGTGTTTCATCTATTGGTGCTGCATTAAAGCGCTTAAATATTACAGTTAAAAAAAGACGTTAAGCCATCCTAAAGCAGATACAAAGCTTAGGGATAAATTTATTCAGCAAGTGAATGAATTAGAAAAAACCCACCCGATTATTTATCTGGATGAAAGTGGTTTTAAGTCACATGATTACAGACCTCATGGCTACTCACGAAAAGGAGTACCCTGTTTAGGGCAATATAATTGGCAATTAAAGAATCAGACCAATGCCATTGGAGCAATCCATAAAGGGTATTTATTTTCAGTAGGTTTATTTGACTGCAAAATCAATTCAGATGTTTTTCATTTTTGGATTGAGCAATTCCTCATACCAGCATTACCTGAAAATAGTGTAGTGGTTATGGATAATGCAGCATTTCATAAAAGAGCAGATATTCTGGAGTTATTGGAACAACAAGGGCATAAAATTCTTTGGCTTCCTGCATACAGCCCTGATTTAAATCCTATAGAACAGATGTGGGCATGGGTTAAACGTAAGCGTAAAGAATGGTTGATCGACTCAGTCGATGAATTATTTCGAGTTTTTTTCGAATCCTGTATGGATAATAAAGTAGTTTGACTATACTCAGAATAATTCAAGTGAATTTGTTTGAAAGAAGAACTTTAAAAGCTTTATTTTCACCCGATAAAATACCCATAAAACAAGAGGAAGCTCAAATGAGCTTCCTCTTGTGAAAAATTGTGGGACAGCAATGGCGCTACTGCCCTTTTTACTCTGGATGATTTATTTTACTTTGGTTTTACGGATCATCTTGTACAGAACTTTTGGTGAAATACGCGAAACCAGCACACCAAGTTTTTCTTTCTTGCCACCAATCACAATATATTCTTCGCCGTTCTGCAAAGCCTGTACAGTCTGAACCGCAAAATCTTCTGCGGACAGCCCATTTTCAATCGCTTCATCCGGATGTCCTTGCGGTTTTCCTTCACCGTTTAAGGCGTTCAGGGACACATTGGTTTGAACAAAACCGGGGAAAATCACCGATACGCCAATCCCCTGATCTGCCACTTCAGCACGCAGGCTGTTGGCCCACATATGAATTGCTGCTTTGGCTGCGGAATAAGACGCGCGATATTGTGTACCGAGCAAACCTGCAACACTGGAAATAAACACAATACGGCCGGATTTTTGTGCCAGAAAAGTTGGCAGTACGGTTTTGGTCAAAAATACCTGCGAGAAATAATCGACTTCCATAATGGCGCGTTCAGTCTGCATGGTGGTGTCCTGAATCAGGGCACGTTGACTGAGTCCTGCATTATTAATCAGCCAGTCAATCCGGCCTTTTTGTTGCAAAACCTGTTCATAGGCATGACGAACCTGGCTTTCATCCGTGATATCGGCAATGACTGAAATATGCTGATCTGGATTAGTGAGACTTTGGCGAACATTTTCCAGTTCTTCATGCCGACGTGCAGTCAGTACCACCTGTGCCCCAAGTGCAGCACATTGCTGGGCAATCGCCTTGCCAATCCCTGAAGATGCGCCGGTAATCCAGACCACTTTTCCATTTAAGTCTTCAACTTTCGCCATGAAATCCTCTTTCCCTTGTTTTAATGAATATGGTACGGCATTTCATCTTCCAGAAATGCCAGCAAATGCTCAAAATAATAACTCATCGTATCGGCATCATAGATGCTACCGAGCTTGTCAAAACGTTTATAGCCTAACTGGGTGGTTAAATGAATCACCCCATTCAAGGTTTTATCGACCACGACATTAAATTTCAACATTTTTTTCGGTTCACGGATTAAATGCGTCACCCCTTGATCGACCACCTGAGTAAAGGCTTTTAAAGCGGGTGATACATATTGGTGATTACCATTTTTCATCTGGTCAATACAGCCGAGCAGTTCCATCACCAGCAATTTTTCTACCGGATAACGGACAAAAGCATCACCTTGATACTCATAGGTCATGCGATGCAAATAGTTCACCATAGGCATCAGCCGCTCATTGCCAAACAACGAAACCGACCACGGCATATATTTACGGGTGTTATGCATAATCTGCTGAATCACTTTTTCGGAATCACTGTCCGGTGAATTGGCCAGCTGCACCACCTGACCAAAAATCTGGTCAATAATTTCACAGGCCATATCGGCCAGATTTTCACCTAAGGGTCTGGCAAGACTGTCTCGCTCGCCGGCATTTAATCTGGAATGAAGGTCTTTAAAGCGCTGATGGGTTTCGGGTTGAAGCTTCAGGGAAATGCTATAGCTCATCTTATTATCCTTTTTGATATGCTGCGATGAGTCGCGTTTTTTTATCGTTCTATCATACGATGAGTTGCTATACATGCCAATTGGCTAAAGTTTGCATTTGGTTAAGCTGCCGCACGCACTATTTTTTTTGCTACAATAGATGCAATTTTTCATTCACTTTTGATCTGTTTAGACTATGACTGACTCAGCGCAAAATATCGCGACAACCTACGATCCGACCGAGATCGAGAAAAAATGGTACCAAACTTGGGAAGAGCGTGGTTACTTTAAGCCGTCTGAAAAAGGCGAATCTTTCTGTATCATGATTCCGCCACCAAACGTCACGGGTAGCCTGCATATGGGTCATGGTTTTAACAATGCCATCATGGATGCCTTAACCCGTTTTAACCGTATGTCAGGTAAAAATACTTTATGGCAACCGGGTACTGACCACGCAGGTATTGCAACGCAAATGGTGGTAGAGCGTCAGTTGGGTGCGCAAGGGGTTAGCCGTCATGACCTGGGTCGTGAAAAGTTCATCGAAAAAGTCTGGGAATGGAAAGAACAGTCTGGCGGTAACATTACCCGTCAAATTCGTCGCCTAGGTTCTTCGGTTGACTGGTCACGTGAACGCTTCACCATGGATGATGGTTTATCAAACGCGGTAAAAGAAGTGTTTGTAAAACTGCACGAAGAAGGTCTGATCTACCGCGGCAAACGTTTGGTGAACTGGGATCCAAAATTACAAACTGCGCTGTCTGACTTAGAAGTTGAGTCTGATAAAGAAGAAGCAGGTTCATTGTGGCACTTTAAATACTTCTTTGAAGATAAATCACTACGCACGCACGATGGTAAAGATCACATCGTTGTGGCAACCACTCGTCCTGAAACACTACTTGGTGATACAGCTGTTGCCGTTGCGCTTGATGATGAACGCTATGCAGATTTGGTGGGTAAAAATATTATCCTGCCAATTACCGGTCGTGCGGTTCCTATCGTTAAAGACGAATATGTCGATAAAGAATTCGGTACAGGCTGTGTAAAAATCACCCCTGCACACGACTTCAATGACTATGAAGTGGGTAAACGTTGCGAATTGCCAATCATCAATATCTTCAACAAAAATGCTGAAGTGTTGGCTGAGTTTGAATACATCGCGAAAGCCGGCGAGCAAATTTCTAAAACCATTCCTGCGCCTAGTGAATATGTTGGTTTAGAGCGTTTTGAAGCACGTAAGAAGATTGTTGAACAAGCGGAAGCTGAAGGCTGGTTAGACCAGATCCAACCATATACGCTGAAACCACCTCGCGGTGACCGTTCAGGCGTGATTGTTGAACCTCTACTCACAGACCAATGGTATGTGAAGATTGCGCCGCTAGCGAAACCTGCCATTGAAGCGGTTAAAGACGGTCGTATCAAGTTCGTTCCTGAGCAGTACAGCAACATGTATATGGCTTGGATGAACAACATCCAAGACTGGTGTATCTCGCGTCAATTGTGGTGGGGTCACCGTATCCCTGCTTGGTACGATGCGGAAGGTAATGTTTATGTAGGTCGTGATGAAGCGGAAGTTCGCGCGAAAAACAACATCCCTGCCGATGTTCAATTGAACCAAGATGAAGACGTACTGGATACATGGTTCTCTTCAGGTCTCTGGACATTCTCAACCTTAGGTTGGACTGGCGACGAAGCAAAAGACAAAGCCAACTACTTCTTGAATACATTCCACCCAACAGATGTACTGGTGACAGGTTTTGACATCATCTTCTTCTGGGTTGCCCGCATGATCATGCTGACCATGCACTTCATGAAGAATGAAGATGGTACGCCACAAGTGCCATTTAAAACTGTGTACGTTCACGGTTTGGTACGTGATGGCGAAGGTCAGAAGATGTCTAAATCTAAAGGTAACGTGCTTGACCCATTAGACTTGATTGACGGTGTGGATCTTGAAACACTGGTACAAAAACGTACCACGGGTTTGATGAACCCGAAACAGGCAGCGAAGATTGAAAAATCAACGCGTAAAGAATTCCCTGAAGGTATTCAATCTTACGGTACGGATGCAGTTCGTTTCACATTCTGCGCGCTTGCAAACACCGGTCGTGACATTAAGTTCGATATGAAACGTGTTGAAGGTTACCGTAACTTTGCCAACAAAATCTGGAACGCAACGCGTTTCGTGATGATGAATGTCGAAGGTCAAACGGTTGGTCAAACGGCTCGTCCTGATCTTTGGGAATTGCCTGAACAGTGGATCGTCAGCCGTCTACAAAAAGCGACTGCTGCGGTACAAACTGCATTTGCAACCTATCGTTTAGACCTGGCTGCGCAAGCGATTTACGAATTCATCTGGAATGAATACTGTGACTGGTATGTCGAACTGACTAAGCCTGTTCTGAATGATGAAAACGTATCTGAAGAGCGTAAAGCTGAAGTACGTCGTGTATTGCTTGCGGTGATGGAAGCGTCTTTACGTTTGGCTCATCCGTTGATGCCTTATCTGACTGAAGAAATCTGGCAAACGCTTGCGCCTAAACTTGGTATCGCTGGCGAAACCATCATGCTTGCGCAGTACCCAACTGCTGACGAAGCATTGATTAATGACCAGGCTGAAGCAGATATGCAATGGCTGCAAGGTTTGATTGGTGCGGTACGTAACATCCGTGGTGAGATGGGCTTAGGTAATGCACGCTTGTTGCCTGTTCTACTTCAAAACACAACGGATGCTGAAAAAGCGCAGATTGCACGTATTGAACCGTTGTTCAAAGCATTGGCAAAAGTTGAAAGCATTACCTTCTTGGCTGATGCTGAACAACCACCATTGTCTTCTTCATCTGTTGTGGGTCACGTGTCTGTATTCGTTCCAATGAAGGGCTTAATTGATCCTAAAGCGGAATTGGGTCGTCTGCAAAAAGACTTGGACAAGGTTCAAAAACAGCATGACCAAATTGCGACTAAACTTTCGAATGAAGGTTTTGTGGCAAAAGCACCTGCGGCTGTAGTTGAAGGCGAGAAAGTGAAACTTGCTGAGTTTGCTGATCAGTTAGCGAAGATTAAAGCGAATATGGAGCAGATTGCAGCGCTTTAATGCTGTAATTTGATTCAAAAAATCCCCTCAAATGAGTAATGCCAGTCAGTTAAGAAATTGACTGGCATTTTCTTGGGTATTTCTGCGGTTTTCCTTTCACAACTCGTGGGCAACTTCTAACCCTTCTCTCAGGCAAAACATACCTCCTCGATTTCTCCAGTAAACTTTCTAGATGTTTAGGTAAATTCCCTGCGGAGTCTAAAGAATCAAATCTTAATATATTCAGGATGCTGATAGAGGCAATATGAAAGCTGATTCTCAAAGGACTGACTTTTGCACGTTGAGCCATATGTTTCATTTGTCTTCTTAGAATATTATAGGCAATGAAGACCCCCCATAATTCTTGATAAATTAAATCAGGTTGCTTGCTCCTCAAATGCTTGCCTTCC
>NZ_JBBCWZ010000115.1:0-5755 GCF_037145695.1 Acinetobacter sp. USHLN143 | reverse complement strand
TGGATGTCTGGTGATTTGTAGTCATAAATTTTAGTCCCCACTTGTTTTTAAGTGGGGACTAAATTAAGGCTTATAGGACGAATTCATAAGGTGTGTTCAGCGGACGCTTACCTCATAAGCAACCTCATTGATTCTTGAGATCTAGAGTCCGGCATATTCTTTCTTAAAGGAGTTTGTAGATCAACATACTGAAATTTATAGTATTCTTTCAAGCTGGGTCTTAAGTAACCTTTATCTGCACCTAGTAACCCATGAATATTTTCTGTGATTTCTGGTGCAACATCACGCTCATCTACATTTGCTGGAGCGAAAGTATAGCCAGTAATCATACCCTCCAAATTAATTACAAGATGCCCTTTAAAACCATAGTATTTCTCTTGTTGTGCAGCACAATAACTAAAACCTGCATGTTCTTTGAAATTCTTGTGTCTTTTTGCTCGACTATAACGACAAACAGGTATAGGAAATCCATCAATAAAATGAATATGATCCTGACCATAATGTGCAGTTAATTGGGCTGTGATTTTTTGATGAACTTGCCATAAGTTTGCACAATGCTTACAAAAGTTAGGATATGAACCTAAATGAGGGAACCAACTTAAGTAATTGTTTTTAAAAAACATCCATATGCTTTTATCCGTATCCATTTTGAGACACTCACCAACAATTTGCATTGTGATAATTTCAATATCGGTTAAAGCAGGTGGAAAACCACGTTTTCTTAATGGTTCAGAGACTATAGTTGGGTAAATTTCCTCTATGATTAAATAGACAATGATGATAAATTCTTCAGTGGACATAACTGTAATTTTATTTTCATAGACGGATTTAAAATGAGGTTATGTCCTTTTTATTTCAATGACTTAAAAAGTTGAGATTGGCGTTTTTTATTATACATTTATAGATATATTTCGAGTTTAGCCTAGATGAATAAATAAGCAATAAAAAACGGGCAAAATGCAGTCACTTTGCCCGTCAAAGCTTTTACTTGAAATCTAAACTATTTAGATATATATCGGCTACATACCTGGCTGGCCTTGCATTGGTGAGTCAGGCTGTGCTGGCTGGTTCATCTGATGCTGCATTGGTTGATTTTGCATCGGTGGCTGCATAGGCTGACTTTGCATTTGCGGCTGCATTGGTTGGCTTTGCATCTGAGATTGTCCCTGAGGGCGTGGTGGCATAAAGCCTAATGCGCATTTACCTTTGACTTCGGTACCATTAATGGTGGCAGTGGTTGCACCACTGTTGCCGCTACAAGTACTCATGAGTTCGGCTTCATCGCCTTTGATTGAAGCGTTTTTGGATGAAGCGAAAAACTGCTGTTCACAGGTACCATTCCAGATAATGCCGCGATGGGCAAAACTGACTTGTGCACCTTGGGATTTGCCTTTACAAACCTGTTGGTACTTTTGTGCATTATAAATGGTTTCGACCTTATCATTCGCTGATGCAGCAAACGGCGCAAAACATAAACCACATAGAACGGTTGAGAGGAAAATATTCTTATTCATCTTTTATACCTTTGTTTGTAATGTAACCAACATATAGATTAAAAAATGCGCGAGATTAAACAATGCAAATCGAGTAAATTTCTCAGCTTATATGTTTAATTTATATAGTCCCTCTGCAAAGTTAAATTACAGTGCTTTAATGTTGTGCGAGTTAAGTGCGATTTATCTGAGGATAAATTCTACTGAATTTGTCTACTTTAGAGTGAAATTTGCTATAATGCTCAGCTATCCTTTTTTATCTCTCAATTACCACTATGCATTATCCTAAAGTATACGATGTTATTGTTATCGGTGGCGGTCACGCCGGTACGGAAGCGGCTCTGGCTGCAGCGCGTATGGGTCGACAGACTTTACTCTTAACTCATAACATTGAGACTTTAGGGCAGATGAGCTGTAACCCGGCCATCGGTGGTATTGGTAAATCGCATTTGGTGCGTGAAATTGATGCTTTGGGCGGTGCGATGGCACTGGCTGCCGATAAAGGCGGTATTCAATTCCGTATTTTGAACTCGCGTAAAGGTGCTGCAGTACGTGCAACACGTGCGCAGGCGGACCGTGTACGTTATAAAGCGGCTATTCGCGAAACATTAGAAAACCAAGCAAACCTTGATATTTTTCAGCAAGCCGCAGATGACCTGATTGTTGAAGGCGATACCGTTAAAGGTGTGGTTACCCAAATGGGTATCCGTTTTGATGCGAAAACTGTGGTGCTGACAGCAGGTACATTCTTAGGTGGTGTCATCCACGTTGGTCTGGAGAAATCTAGCGGTGGTCGTGCTGGTGATCCGCCATCTATTTCACTTGCACATCGTTTGCGTGAATTAAACTTGCCAGTAGGTCGTTTAAAAACAGGTACACCACCACGTATTGACGCGCGTTCAGTGGATTTCTCTGTGATGACACCACAGCCGGGTGATTTCCCATCTCCGACCATGTCATTCATGGGGGATGTGTCTATGCATCCTGAGCAGGTAAATTGCTATATCACGCATACCAATGAACGCACGCATGAAATCATTCGTGGCGGTTTAGACCGTTCACCGATGTACACGGGTGTGATCGAAGGTGTTGGACCACGTTATTGCCCATCGATTGAAGATAAGATTCACCGTTTTGCCGATAAAGATTCTCACCAAGTCTTCTTGGAGCCCGAAGGCTTGGATACACATGAGCTTTATCCAAATGGTATTTCGACTTCTTTACCGTTCGACGTTCAGTTTGAACTGGTTCGCTCGATCCGTGGTATGGAAAATGCGCACATTCTTCGTCCGGGCTATGCCATTGAATACGATTATTTCAACCCACAAGCGTTGAAATTTACCCTTGAAACCAAAGCAATTAATAACTTGTATTTCGCCGGTCAAATCAACGGCACAACCGGTTATGAAGAAGCGGGTGCGCAAGGTTTGCTTGCAGGCTTGAACGCTGCACGCCGTGCTTGGGATCAGGAGCAATGGACGCCAAAACGTGATGAAGCATACATGGGTGTTCTGGTTGATGACCTGATCACATTAGGTACCAAAGAACCATACCGTATGTTCACCTCACGTGCCGAATACCGTTTGATGCTGCGTGAAGATAACGCAGATCAGCGTTTAACAGCCATTGGTCGTGAAATGGGTCTGGTGGATGACGCGCGTTGGGCAGTGTACTGTGAGAAAATGGAAGCAGTGGAAAAAGAAACAGGCCGTTTGCAACACTTGTGGGCCGCACCAAATAACCCAATGGGTAAGAAATTCGTTGAGATGACCGGTGCAGACCTGTCTAAAGAATGTTCGGCGATTGATTTGTTGAAACGTCCAAACATTTCATTTGCTCAAATTGCAGAGTTAACCAATTCTGAAGTATCACCATTTGTCGGTGAGCAAATTGAAATTGCAGTGAAATATGCGGGTTATATTAATCGTCAGCATGAAGACGTCGCACAAATGAAACGTCTTGAAGAAACCCGTATTCCTGCGGATTTCGATTATGACATCGTGTCAGGTCTGTCCCGTGAAATTACCCTGAAACTGAAAGATGTTCGTCCTGAAACATTGGCGCAAGCCAGTCGTATTCCAGGTGTAACCCCTGCAGCAGTTCAACTGGTGATGATTACAATTCGTAAGAATGCACAAGCAAAGAAATCTGCTTAAGATTTTGCGCTAAAAAAGCCCGCATTAAGCGGGCTTTTTATCGGCTTGTAGTTTTGTATAAGTTTTGACTATCGTTGAATTAAAAATAACTACAATTAAATTAAGTATTTGATAAATATATATAATAAATATTATTAAGATGTGTTAAGTCTATAAATACAATCTTTTAGGTCTAATTTGGAGGGTATTTACACATGTTGATGTGCTTAAACCCGACTATTGTCGTGCTATTTCTCTATCAAGATTAGGTTAAGAATAATGCAACGGATCGTCACACTATCAAACGGTTTGTGAATTATTGATGGAGATCAGTCATGGCGCAGCCATATAGCGGAAAAGCCCAAAAAATATTAACCATATTCTTATGTTTTTGGGTCGCATTTTTTGAAGGTTTTGACTTTCAAGCTCCCGGGATTGCAGCGAAAGGAATTGCGGCAAGCTTTAGTTTAGATCAAATCCAAATGGGCTATGTATTTAGTCTGGGTGTCTTTGGAATGCTGTTTGGTGCATTCTTTGGCGGACGTATTGCAGATTATCTAGGACAAAAGAAAGTCCTGATGCTTTCTGTGACTATTTTTGGTCTGTTCATGTCGCTGACTGCAATTGCGCCCAGCATCGAAGTTTTATATGCAGCGCGTTTCTTTACTGGTCTGGGTTTAGGTGCGGCAATGCCAACCATGATTTCAGTCGTCGGTGATGAAGCAACCGAAGCCAACCGTGGCAAGCTAAATAGTCTGATGTATTGTGGTTTACCGGTAGGGGCGATCTTTGTTGCCGGTCTGGCCATGCTGCTTCCAGAGATTCAATGGCAAACCTTATTCCTGATTGGGGGATTAACACCTTTAGCACTGATTCCATTAATGGCGTTTATTCTTAAAGATAAGCCTAAAGTGAATGCGGAAGTACCGGTTTCTGGCGAAGCTGTGCCGGGAATGGCTGAGGTGTTGTTCAAGCAGCGACAGTATAAAAATACAGTGCCTCTTTGGGTTGGCTTCTTTTTTACCTTGATGATCAATTATATTTTGATTAGCTGGTTGCCAAATTTACTTATGGAACAAGGTTTGCAGAAACAGCAGGCATTTTTGGTGATGTTGGTGTTCCAGGTGGGCGCTGTCATTGGAACCCTGAGCCTAGGTTATTTACTGGATCGTTTAAAGCTTTGGCAAATGGCGACCATCATTTATAGTGGCTTGTTTGTTGCCTTGGTATTGTTATTCACCACAACTTCTATTCCGTTATTAATTTTGGCGGGAGTCATGGGTGGCATTTTCTCTACGGGTGGTCAATTTATTCTATATGGGATCTCACCGATTTTTTACTCAGGCGCAGGCAAAGTGACAGGCGTGGGCAGTGCGATCTCTTTAGGGCGTTTAGGGGCGATGACTGGACCATTATTAACTGGAAAAATTCTGGCATTAGGTTTGGGCACCACAGGTATTCTTGTGGCAAGTTTACCAGCAGTGGTCGTATCGGCAGTAGCCGTCACCGCACTATCACGTTATAAGGCTGCTCATAAGTAATTAATCATTGAGATCTATCAATACAAAAAGGGAATCTGAAGATCACTGCTGTCCCATAGTTTGATTTAAATAAAAAACCTGAGTCCAAATCGTTAAAATATGAGTGCAAACAAACACTTTAACGACCAGGATTCAGGTTTTGTCACATCAGAATACCGTATTTCATCAGCTTATTAAACCCGTCGTGCGACAGGATTTTGAGCAACTTGCTAAAGTACACCATGTTGGACAGAAATTTAGAGCGGCTTCAAGATGGGATCAGTTTATTGCCATCTTGATGTCTCAACTTTCCTGCAGGCAAAGTCTGAGAGATATTCAATCCAATCTGGAGTGCCAACAGGACAAACTGAGTCATTTCGGAGCAAAGTCTATTCCCCGAAGTACACTGGCACGAATCAATGAGCAGCAGCCTGCTGCCTTGTATCAACAGCTCTTTTACAAGTTGCTTAAATACTATGAACACTCAAAAGTAGCCCATAAATTTCGCTTTAAGAATCCATTATATTCCCTGGATGCCAGTCATATTGACCTGTCGCTTTCCTTATGTGAATGGGCCAAAGTTCACGACTCAAAAGCCAGCATGAAA
>NZ_JBBCWZ010000114.1:0-5760 GCF_037145695.1 Acinetobacter sp. USHLN143 | reverse complement strand
ATAAAGGGACATTTAGTCCGTTATAAAGGGACATTTAGTCCGTTATAAAGGGACATTTAGTCTCAATAAAGGGACATTATAGGTATTGACCCTTTAGTGACTTAAATTTACAATGTCCATATTATAAGTAACAATATAATCTGATTATGAAAAATGAGCTTGTTGTGAAGGATAATGCGTTAATTAATGCTAGTTATAATTTAGAAGTAACTGAACAGCGTTTAATACTTTTAGCAATTCTTAATGCAAGAGAAACAGGCAACGGTATTACAGCCGATAGTAAGTTAGAAATACATGCAAAGGACTATGCGAGCCGCTTTGATATAAGCAATGATGGAGCTTATAAAGCATTAAAAAATGCTGTCTTAAACTTATTTGATCGACAATTTTCTTTTAAAGAACAAGATAAGAAAGGAAATGTAGGTACAGTAAAATCAAGATGGGTAAGCCGTATTAAATATATTGATGATTCAGCCACGCTAGAGATTACATTTGCACCTGATGTAGTGCCACTAATTACAAGGCTTGAGCAACACTTTACTAGCTATCAATTGAAGCAGGTTTCTCAACTTACTAGTAAATACGCTATACGCTTATATGAGCTTCTCATCGCATGGCGTGAAGTTGGCAAAACTCCAAAAATTGAATTAGAAGACTTTAGAAATAAAATTGGCGTTGAAGATACTGAATACACAGCCATGAATGATTTTAAAAAGCGTGTATTAGACCCAGCTATTAAGCAAATTAATAAATATACAGACATTACTGCAACATATGAGCAGCATAAAAAAGGCAGATTGATTTCAGCATTTTCATTTAGCTTCAAGCTAAAGCACCAACCAAAAATTGAGAAGATAGTGGATCTTAAGAGAGATCCTAATACACCTGATTTTTTTATCCGAATGACAGATTCTCAACGACATTTATTTGCTAATAAAATGGCTAAATTGCCTGAATTGAGTGAGTATTCACAGGGAACGGAAAGCTATGAAGAATTTGCAATCCGTATAGCAGAAATGCTTTTAATTCCTGAAAAATTTAGAGAGCTATATCCATATTTAGAGAAATTAGGATTTAAATAAAAATGGATTTCTTATGGAATATTTAATCATAAATATTTGAAATATATATCAATCAAAATGAAATATCTTATTGTCAAGTGTGCCATCAATCGCCATTTGCTTTGGTAGATCAAATGATTTTTTATGACTGTATAGAAATCTCTCAGCAAACATGACTTGAAGACTATTTACAAACATTACATTCTCAGGAGCAGAGGTAATAGTTTCATTAAATTTAAGTTTTCTAACAAACTCTTTTAAACGACTTATAGAAGGTTGAATATCTGAATTAACAGGGGAGTTTAAGAGTGGCTCAGAAATAGATTTCCGAACAGAGCGGCATATGAGTAGTAGACAGTATTTTGGAGAAATAGGCATATAAATTTCGACACCGTTACTAGCTAATCCTAAGTTGCCTCGTCCCTTATTAAATGTATTATTTAAAACTACCGGATTATCACCAATTATATAGTCACTATTTACAGATTCACATAACACCCAATCCTTATTGTAAACAAAAGGAAAAAAGTCATTCATAGTATTCAAAACGAAATTACAGTGAGATATTTTTTCTTCCGCTTCAGATGGTTTTGGTATTCCACGACTTCCAAAATAGTTAAATCTTTCCTCAATGAGATCGGTAAATTGAGTAAATCTGTTCCTCATGGCCGGGACTCGAACAATCTGTAAAGCTATAAATTTCGCTATAATTACCTTTTCTTTATTTGTAATTTTCTTAATACTTTGATTTTCTAAGACTTTACGAACAATTTCTCCAGTTAAAGACTCATACTCACCTAATTTATCCTCAATAGTATAACTTTCTTCTTTTACCTCATAAAAATAACGTTCGGCGGCTGTTGTTTTGATAGGAGCTTGATATTCATTATGTGTTGATTTATCAAAAGTAAAGATGGCGCTTTCCTTACCTCTTTTTTCAGGAATTTGAAAATTCCTTAATAAAAATTGAGGTACATAATGCTGGTTAATTGGTGTATTCATTACTGATTCTCAGAGACTGGTAGATTGAATAATTTACGATCTCTGTCTTCTTTCAGATACTCTTCCAAATCGGCAAGTATTTTTTCTTTATTAGCTTCATTTGCCTGCATTTTTTTAATCAAATAAGAACCAAGCAAAATTTTACGTCGAGTATCATCCTTTCTTTCCTGCTCTTTTTGCTTCGATTTTTCTCTCGCTTCGATAGCTTGTTTACGAGCCTTTAGCTGTTTCAGCTTTTCTAACTGGGCTTCGATTTTCTTTTCGAGAGTTTCAGCAGCTTTTGTCATGATTCAGATTTCGGGATATAGAAAACCACTCAAGCATAAGGCCCTATGAATTGGAATTCAAGAGGGCTTTATGCTATCGTGTTTTTCATGAAATGCGCACTTACGACTTGGATTTCATCCAAGTCAAAGTTTGCGTAAGGGGATACCCCTTAACCCCAAAAATTTCTGCGCAATTTTTAAAAGCAAAAGCAAAACCATCACAAGGCTAAGGCATGGCAATTTATCACTGTACGACTAAGACCGTTAACCGAAGTTCGGGACGAACTGCGGTAGCATCTATCGCCTATCGTGCAGGAGAAAAATTGACAGATGAACGAACAGGATTAACGCACGACTTTACGAGAAAAGAAGGTGTGGCTTATACCGAAATTATCTCGAACTTAGATACTCAAATTGATCGTGCTGAACTCTGGAATCTGGCGGAAAAAACCGAAAACCGGAAAGATGCCAGAACCGCTAGAGAATGGGTTATTGCTTTGCCTGATGAATTGGATGAAGAACAACGCAAGGAACTTGCTAAAGACTTTGCCAAGTCCTTAGTAGATCGCTATGGGGTAGTTGCAGATTTAGCGATTCATGCACCCAGCAAAGGTGGTGATGATAAAAACCATCATGCACATATCTTGCTGACAACTCGCAAAGCAGAATTAGACCCTGAAAATAAATTGGTCCTTACTCAAAAAGCGGAAATCGAGCTAAGTAACACCAAAAGAAAAAGCCTAGGCATGGGGACAAGCCAAGAAGAAATCAAACAGATTCGAGCCACCTGGGCAAACCTTGCAAATTACGCCCTGGACAAAGCAGGGTACAAAGAAAAAATAGACCATCGCAGCTATGCCGAACAAGGTAACGGCCTACAAGCCACAATACATGAAGGCAGCAAGGTTACTCAGTTGCGCAGAAAGGGCATAGATACTGAAGTTAGCCGTTTCAATGACAACATCAAACAGCAAAACAGTCAGCAGCTCCAATACAAAGAACCCCAAAAGGAAAAAATCCTAGAACAAGGCTTCAGCCGTGTCGAAAAGGGTTTCGAGCAATGGAAGAAAAATCAGGAAGCTAAACGCCTACAACTGGAACAACAGCAACAGTTAAAGCAACAGCAAGAACGAGCCATGAAGCAGAAACAACGCCAAAGCATGAATAAAGATGGGCCATCTCTATGAGCAACCAAAACGACGATTTAGACGACCAGTTATATATTTTATTGGCATCCATGAAGGAATACAGGGAAGCCATAGCAGACGATAAGAAGCGATTAGAGACGTTTTACAGTCAAGTAGCTAGTGGGGTTCTAGATAAGGCTGAAAAGTCGCTGCAGGACACAAATAAACAGGCTATAGGGGCATTAAAGAGCCGTATTCAGGAATTAGACAAGGCAACCAGCCGTCTTAACTATCAATTCATTGCCGTGTTTGCCAGTGCCTTTGTAGCGTTGGTGATGGTGCTGTTCTTGGCGTTATTTTTATTTGTACCAAGTATGGATGAAATCCAGCAGCGTAGATCAGAAGTAAACAACCTGAAAAATTACAGTTTAGACCTATCAAAATGTGATGGGAAAACGTGCGTTCGAGTTATAAAAAAACAGTGTGGCTATGGAAAAAATGCCGATTATTGTGTGATTGACCCTAAATAATTACGGTTCGGTACTTTGCTTTGCTTCTCTCAATGTATAACCACTGAAAATAGACGCAAAGTGGCTCGACTTTTAATTCTGGCGATAGCCAGATTTAAAAGTATCGAGCTAAATTTCATAATTTAAAAAATAATTAAAACCAGCTATCTCACATTAACCACTTTGCTTATTTCTTATTCAAATATTAATTTTATATGAACTACTTTTTACTTTAATCTACTGTAATATTAATCAATCTGAATTTCATATTAACTACTTATTTTTTGATTTTTTTAATATAAATTATTGATTTATATCAAATTTTTCATATTTCAAAACTAATGGCTATTCTAGATAGATTTTTTTTTACGTGAGAAAATTTTTAAAACTTCACAGGAGATTTTAATGATTTTTTTACTTAATCCATTGTTTTTAAAATGGTTATTGCAATTTTTAAGTGCTACCGATACTGAAACGGTTCTTTTAACCATGTGTTTTATCCAAATGTTGTTCAACATCTGGATTTTTAATGAGTTTTTAAAAGAAAAGGGGGCTGTCAAATGAACTTATCCAACTTCAAAGTGTTTTCCAAAATAGTGCTCTGGTGGGTAGATGCCCCATTTTTTAAAGAAAAGCTTCGCTTTTCCAAAACGGGGGAAGGCATTGCGGTTTTAAAAACAATGATAGCCATTACATTAGAAGCTGACTTTCAAGACCGCTTAGCCAAAATTTCATTTTCTGAATTAGAAGATCTGACAGGTCTATCTAGACCGATGGTCAATAAAGCTATAAAAATTTTGGCGGACGAAAAACTCATAGCTGTTCATTCTTCGGCTCGGGGAAAGTCTAATATTTATCAAATATTAGACTTTCCAAATATGAATCCGACTGAAATTAAGACTGATGAAATCGTTTTAAGAACTAAAACAAAGGGCTGGTCAAAGCTGCCGTATCAACCAGTTGCAAAAAATTTACGTTTTTTACCAAATAAAGGCGCTATTGCATTAGGCGCATTGAAAAACTATTTGGTCATGTTGAAATATAGAGATAATAATCAGGATTACAGCCGTATATCTCATGATAAATTTATTGAAAAATGTGG
Source organism: Acinetobacter sp. USHLN143 (assembly GCF_037145695.1). Classification (GTDB taxonomy): domain Bacteria; phylum Pseudomonadota; class Gammaproteobacteria; order Pseudomonadales; family Moraxellaceae; genus Acinetobacter; species Acinetobacter fasciculus. The sequence continues at coordinate 693 of NZ_JBBCWZ010000114.1, read as the reverse complement.
GATACAAGCCAATAAAATCAAAAGTTCTAATGATTTACTAATCAACCACGGCTTTATTGGTTTGGCTAAATATATTCAAAATGGATACCTGAAGACCAGCGCGAATATGTATTACATTAAAGGGATATATCCTGGCAAAAAAGGTATCGAACAACAGAATTTCCCTGAAATCAGGGATCCAAATGTTGAATTATATTAATTTAAGAAAGAAACCGAGCGAGTGTCTACGAGCGACTGCTTGGTATTAAAACTCATGCGTTTTTTCTCCCTGATTACAATTACTCCCATTTGCCTCATAAAGGGATTAACAGAGCAAAGCGACTGTACTTGAATTGGTTTATGACCGAGCGAAGCGAGCATAAAGCCTTCTGAGCGAAGCGAAGGCATAGTTTCTTTTTAAAACTCTCGATTGACCTTTGAAAAAACAGCCCCTCAACCGAGCGAAGCGAGGTTAAAACGTCCGAGCTTTAGCGAGGGCATAGGGCTGTTTTTCATGCCTGCTTAGGCTTTTATATATATTTTAAAGTTTTTAAATGCTTTTATGTCCGCTGAAAGTCTTTCTATTAAAGGCATTTAGCGTTCATAAAGGGACATTTAGTCCGTTATAAAGGGACATTTAGTCCGTTATAAAGGGACATTTAGTCTCAATAAAGGGACATTATAGGTATTGACCCTTTAGTGACTTAAATTTAC
>NZ_JBBCWZ010000113.1:0-5797 GCF_037145695.1 Acinetobacter sp. USHLN143 | reverse complement strand
CGGGTGCCGAATGGCGCCTTAGCAGAGGCTTGAGCCGTGTGCTGGGAAACTCGCATGCACGGTTCTTAGGGGGTTGGACGTAGGTAACTGCGTCTGACTACCCGACAATCAGATGCGTCCCTGGGCGTTGGGGCGCAAGAACTGGCTGTTTGCTGGCTCGCTGCGCAGTGGTCAGCGAGCGGCAAACATCATGACGTTAATCCAGTCAGCAAAGCTGAATGGGCTGGATCCGTATGCCTATTTAAGTGATGTGCTGAAAAGGCTGCCGACACATAAAGTGACCCAGATTGAAGAGTTACTGCCACACTGCTGGAAACCTGAACCGAATTAAAAAATAGGCATGGGGTTCAGCGGACGCTTACCGAACAATGACCATATGGACTGGTATTTATATAAAATCAGGCATTTAGTTGAAAATATGTTTTGTAGATTAAAGCAATTTAGAGGAATAGCTACTCGATATGACAAGCTCAAAAGAAATTATCAAAGTTCTGTTGCTTTAGCCTGTATATTTTTATGGCTACCTTTATAGGGTTAATTATGAACAGTAAATGTCAACAGACCCTAGTTATTTGTAGTCATAAATTTAGTCCCCACTTGTTTTTAAGTGGGGACTAAATTAAGGCTTATAGGATGAATTCATAAGGTGTGTTCAGCGAACACTTACGTTTTGAATAGATTTAAGGAATTAGGCAGACCTCATACCCAAGTTGTCACTTGAATTTGGATAACTTAGGGAAGATCTATATCTAAAGCCTTTATCCAACAGAGTCGTTTTTATCCTAGGGTCCTTACCACTTGTATTCTTTACAAACATATATTTAAAAAAGTGTAGCAAGTTGCTACACTTTTCGCTAGATCAGCTCTTTACCAAAAATATCATTCAGTCTTTCACGAATACTTTGAACGAATTCTGGATTATTTTTAAGTTTATGCTTCATATTTCGTTTAAAGTCATTCAGCCCCATACCAATTTCAGCAAAATCCATTTGGAATAAAGTGTCATTAATGACAATATTTGCTTGAGAGTCAGTGAGGCATCCTACTTTTTTAAACCACTTCTTGAACTGCTGATAATTTTCATCATTATTAAAAATATACCAAGAACGTACATTCGTATCGAATTTAGCCCCTAATTCTTTTACGGATGCATTGTCTTCAAATGGAACATCAAGATAGATTTTTTCAATCACTGCAATTTCATCCAGTGCCTTATCAGCAATCCGATGATGCAGTTTAAAATTCACACCTACAATTGGACGGCCTTTCTTAACGGTTTCATACTCTAATTGTAGATCTGTATTTTCGTTAATTTCTGTCACTATTTTGTCTAATACATAGCGTCTAAAATCTACCCAGCGATCATATTTGGTTTCATTAATATCAATCAGTGCTTTCAAGTTTTCTAAAAGCAATGGCACTTCATAACTCTTTTGATTGGCGTACTTAAATTCGTTTTTAATGAAATAAGTATAAAGACTCATACTGGCAACAGAATCTAGGGCAAAAAGATGTTTTAGCTGATAGGTAGTAAAATTACCCCCAGCCAGTTGAGTGAAATACGGCAACACCTCACTAGTAAAACGAATCTGAATCGCATTTTTAGAGTCATCTTCCCATCTTAACTCACGGATAATGGGAACGACAGAATGTACTTTTTTAGTCTTTCTCTTACCATTATCAGCAGGCTCCTCAATAATAAAATGAGCTACCCGGGATGAAAGCTCTTTATAGATCCGATCTATTGCAACATTAATTGAATTACGTTTATTTAATCCTAGTAAATCTGCCAAATCATCCTTATACAAATAAATATAAGTTTGTTCGGTAATTTCACCATCTACCCTATTTTTCTCACTATAATTCGCAACCGCCATTGCATATAGAAGTGCCTTATATTCATTGGATGACAACTCGATTGGGCGAATTAAGCGGTTACTGGTACTGACAACGCCATTATGGCGAATGTTGCCTATACAGTAGGGAATATAATTCGTTTCTTCTTGCAATGGTTCAGATTCTGTCATAACCGTGATATTTATAATTTGACTTAGTTTTTATATACAAAAGTGGAAAAACTTTCAAGACTTTCACCACAAGATTCTAAAAGTGGAAGGTCCGTCATCAAAAAAAGCGTTATTATCCGGTTTTTTGCCTTTAAAGTGGAATTAAATACAATATTTCCACCCTACAGTGACAGACCTTCCACCTTTAGCCCCCGAAATTACAGTTTAGAATGACTATTTTTACTTTTTTCACCCACATTCAGATAGGTTAAGTTAAATAGAAACCCTGATGTGACAAGGCTTCCACCTTTCAGTTAGATTCGAAAGGTATAACTGCACATATAATCATCAGGAAATATCCAATAAAAACAGATTATCCACAGGTTAAGAATATACAGTGACAACCCTTCCACCTTTAAGGCTTAGTTACGAGACTTTATTAACATATTAAATAATTGTTTTTTAAATTATTTTTAAATAAAAATAGCGGTTTAAAAAATAGCAGTGACAAACCTTCCACCCTAGTGACAGACCTTCCACTTTATAGTGACAAACCTTCCACTTTAGAGTGACAGACCTTCCACTTTAGAGTGACAAACCTTCCACTTTAGAGTGACAGACCTTCCACTTTAGAGTGACAAACCTTCCACTTTTAAAACTCTAAGCATTTGTTTTATATAATAAAAATACACTCTTAATTATTAATTAGCTAAATAACTAATTATTCTAATTATTAATTAAGCTAGCTTAGTTAAAAATTTATTTTTAAGCTGTTTTACATCTGAACAAATAGGATTTATAAATTTTAAAACTATAGTAAGATGAGTGAAAGTTATTTATATTACTAAACATTCAAATACGGAATCATCTGACACGCATGTCTGCAAAAATTATTACTGTTGCTAACCATAAAGGCGGATGTGGCAAAACAACGACTGTTGTGCACCTAGCCTCAGAACTTGCCAATCTGGGCAACAAGGTTTTAGTCATTGATTTAGATCCTCAAGCAAACGCAAGTTTACACATTGGGATCCAACATCCAAGCGAAATTGTTGTGACTACAGCAGAATTACTAGTGGGCGATATTTCGTTGTTGGCAGATGCATTACAAGAAGAAACGAACTTTGAAAAAGTATCATTAATTTATGGTTCCTTGAATTTAGGAAAAACTGAAGACCAACTAAAAGAAGAAGCTCCCCGTCCTTCTGAAGAGTTAAATATCAAGTTAGAACTGTTAAAAGATCTTTATGATTTTATATTGATCGACTGTCCACCTAGTCTTAAATTATTAACCAGCAATGCCCTGGCATCTTCAACACATGTCATTATTCCTATCGAATCCGGATCACAATATGGATTGTATGGGGTAACAGATCTTTTAAATCATCTTGAAAAGATCAAACGTATTAATCCAGATTTAGAGCTTTTAGGCGCTTTACTAATTAAGCATGATGAACGTCAGAATGTCTGTAAGCTGATTCGGAATGAAGCCTTAAAACAGGTAGGAAAACTTTTAGAGACCACCATTCCTCAAAGTACTAAAGTTAATCAAGCAGCGATTCTGCAACAATCACTTTTGAATGTAGAAAAAAATTCAAAAGTACGTAAGGCTTTTGAAAGCCTTGCCAATGAAATTGTAGCTAAAGTTTAAACCTGAGAGTATTATGGCAAGCACCAAAGAGCTTTTAGCTCAGAAACTGAAACAGAATACAGAAAAACATCAGCAAGCACAGAAAGACAATATTAGAGAGCTGAAAGAGTTTAGACGTAATGTTCCTATTGAGGATATTAGTCGCAGTCCAAACCAGCCGCGTAAATTATTTGAAGAGTCACAATTAAAAGAACTGGCGGATTCCATTAATGAAGTCGGTCTGTTGCAGCCCATTACAGTGCGTAAACTTGATAATCTGAAATATGAACTCATTGCAGGCGAGCGGCGCTTACGGGCGCACCATTTACTCGGCAAGTCTGTGATTGAAGCGATTATCATTGATGCGAATAATGTAGAAGCATCTTTGTTAACCTTAGCAGAGAATTTAAAGCGTCAGGACCTGACAGATTATGAAATTTTTATTGGCCTGAACTCACTTGATGAGAAGTTAAAGAAAAACAAGCAACGTTTAGCCAATTCACTGGGTTTAAATCGCGAAGATATGTACAAGTATTTAGCGTACGAAAAACTGCCTCAAGTAATTTTAAATGACCTTGATGTGGAACCAGGCCTACTAGGTCGTACTGCTGCAACTGCATTCAAAAAATTTCTGTCGGATCATATAGAGCAACTTTCTGAGGCCGAAAAGGCTTTGCTAGGGGCTTGGGAAAAAGTAAAAGACAAAAAACTAGAGCAAAGTAAAGTTACTGCCTATGCTGAAAAAATATTGAGTCAGGATCCAGGAAAACTGACCACAACATCTGTGGTTAGAAAAATTGAATATGCAGGTAAGATTGCGGGGAATATCAAACTCAATCAAAAACAGCTTAAGGTTTCTCTGAATATCTCGGAAATTGACGAAGCTAGTCTCTTACAACTAGAAGATTTTTTAAAACAGCTTATTCAGAAAAGTGAAAAAGTGTAGCAAGTTGCTACACTTTTTTTGACAATCTCAAACTAGGGCGTGTTATCAATTAAGCCAGAAAGATCGCTGATAAGAAGTTTTGAGCCAATTTATCATAGCGTGTGGCAATAGCACGATATTGTTTGAGCTTGGCAAAAAAATTCTCGATCAGATGTCTTGCCTTGTAGATATGTCAATCATAATCACGCTGATCAATAGAATTACTTTTCGCGGGCATCACAACTTGACCCTTCGCCTCTAAAATTGGATCAATGACCCGATCCCTAGAGTTGTAGGCTTTATCCATAAACCAGGTCTGGCTCAACGATAAGTCCAGCAACACATCTGAACCGTTTAAGTCATGGACCTGCCCATTCGTGAGATAAAATCCTGTCGGGTTGCCTAAAGCATCAGTACGGGCATGAATTTTGGTGCTTAAGCCCCCTTTACTGCGCCTAGTCGCCTGATTTCCCCCCAGCGCTGTGTTGGTAAGCACGTACAATGGGGTGGAGTCTAACATGACATATTCATTGTCAAGGTCATGTGACAGCACTTCAAAGACTCTCTGCCACACACCTGTTTTAGCCCAAAGACTAAAACGAGTATGCACTACTCTAAAATCACCAAAGCGTTCGATTAAGTCTCGCCACGGGATACCTGAACGATACCGCTTCAACAAATAGTCGGTTATCTTTGGCCGTTACTCCAACAGTACCCATTCGTCCATGTAACAGATCTTTAATCTGTTCCCACTGATCATCTTTTAATGCATAGCGTTTAGTCATGAAAAAATTATGAGGACCGGTAAGATTTTCTCAAGCTAATTGATGACACCTTAATTGAAAATAAAAAACGGTTTTAAATATTATTTCTATAAATTTCAATGTTACACTGACTTATAACAGGTTTTAATTGATTCCGCTTAGATGATATATGGGACCTAAAAAATTAACTAATTAACTTATGTCCATGAAAAAAGTATAAATAAATGGACATATATCAATGATGTATGGTTGTTTTTTTATAATAAATAGCCTAAGTGATCGTTAGTGAATAGATGTTTTTTTTGGTGCGGTATAATTACCTGAAAATCCAGACATCAGTTATAAAATGAGATAAATTTTGGGTGGTGTTTCAAAAAGTATGCTGACATTAAATGAAGCCATTATTGATGTAAAAAAAGGTTAAGTCGAAAGCTTTAAAATGGTTTTCAATCTTTTTTGAAAAATTACAACT
>NZ_JBBCWZ010000112.1:0-5918 GCF_037145695.1 Acinetobacter sp. USHLN143 | reverse complement strand
GTCGTTCTCGCTGTTCTAAACTAAGTGGTACAGAAACAATTCTAGGCATGTGTGAACATCTGTTAACTAAAAAAACCTTTTCGCATCATTAGTTATTTTTGTCAACTTAACAACTGATCCTCTATATCTAAAGTATGAGGACGACCTGATTTCTTTTTGAGTGATTCTGCTTTTTCTAAAACCTCTACCATTTCAGTAAAAACATGTCGAGGTACGCCAACCAAGCGTTTGAATTCAGAATCTGAAAAACGATTTAATTTCTGATATCTCATGAAATTTATATTGAGGTGGTTTTTACTTTCGCAAGAGGTCTAATATTGATTTTTTATTTATAGTTTGCAAACAGATACTCAAAAAACTAGTAATTAGATTAGCTTTGTAATCAAATTTATGTTCTACCTGCTTCTTACTTCCTTTTTCACTTCCACAAATCCATAGATAATCTTTCATCATCTCATAAAAATCAGCTTCTTCTTTTCTATAGGCTTTAAGAAATGTTGAAAAATCAGAAGAAATTATTTTATATTCTCCACAGTTTAATTGTTCTATGCCGTTAAGCTTTATACCTTCACAGCAGTTAATATTATTAAATACTCTTATTTCTTTCTTTGATAACTCATAGACATCATCTATCATATTTTCTGGAGATTTTTTATTTAGGATATAGTCAGCATATATTTTTTTAACATTCGAGAAAATCTCAGAAAAAGTGATGTAATCTTCTAAATCATAATAAACAATCAATTCACTGGTGATGGACCTTAAAGTGTTTCTTGTATCAGTAGTAATGAAAATTGTTTTTTCTTTTGATAAAGTCAGCTCTTGTCCAAAATAATCATCAAGATTTTTTTATATCATCAAAGCTATTTATCTTTACGAAAGCTTGCAACTTAAACAATGAGTTAACCATTCTTTGCAATATTCTTTTAGCTTTACTTCTATTCATAAAATTTATTAAATTTAAAGTGTATATATCATTCTAAATAGTATACCTCTTATAAAAAAGCCCCCTTTCGGAGGCTTCTTTTTAAAACTCAAATTCTTAAGCTTTAGACACTGCTGGCTCGACTGAACCAATCTTTTCAGATTCATCGTCATGCATGATCAAGGCAACCGCAATTGCAGTGATCAGCACCGGCAAACCGACTGCCATAAAGTTGAAGTAAGCAGGCAGGTTCATACCCAGTAAGCCACCAATCAGGATCGGCCCTACAATCGCACCCATACGACCAATCGCAGAAGACCAGCCAATACCTGTTGAACGTACTGCAAGCGGGTAGAACTGCGCCACATAGCTATACAGCAACATTTGTGAACCAATTGACGCTGCACCCGCCAGGAACACCAGGATGTAAAGCAAGAACTGGTTAGATGCAAAGCCCATTGAGCTCATTACAATCGCACCCATCATACCCAGAACCATCAGTACCGGTTTCAGGTGGAAACGATCCGCCAGAATACCACCACCTACAATACCTACAACCGCACCCACGTTCATCACCATCATGAACATCAGGCTGTTGTCCATCGAGTAGCCCGCTGCCATCATCAACTTCGGTAACCAGCTGCTAAGTGCATACATAGTTAACAGGCAAGTAAAGAATGCGACCCAGAACAGTAAAGTATTGACCGCACGACCACGACGGAACAAGCTGACCACGTTCGCTGCTTCAGGCACATTTTCCTGTGGCAAAGTAAGTACCGTGTTATCCGTTACTGTCAGATTTGGCGCCAGACGACGTACGATTTGGCGTGCTTCAGCCTGCTTGTTCTGCTTCACAATAAATGCCAGCGATTCAGGCAGGAATTTCCAGATTACCGGTAATAAAAATAATGGAATACCCGCGATAAAGAACATGATTTCCCAACCAAAACTTGGGGTAAACCATGAACCCAATAACGCAGCCATTACACCACCAACGGCATAACCACTAAACATAGTGGTTACCAGGGTACTACGCATTTTTTGTGGAGCATATTCCGAAGTCAATGCCACCAGGTTTGGCATTACACCACCAATACCAAGACCGGCAAGGAAACGTAAAATACCGAATTCGGTTGGATTTGAGGCAAAGCCACCCGCAAAAGTTAAACCACTGAATAATACAATACAGATCATGATTACTTTCTTACGACCGATCTTGTCCGCCAGGGAACCAAAGATCATCGCACCAAACATCATGCCGGCCAGTGCGGTACTTGCAAGCATGCCCGCCTGCACTGCACTCAAGCCCCAGTCTTGCATCAATAATGGTAAAACTACACCATTGATTGCCAGATCGTAGCCATCAAATAAGATAATGAGTAAACACCAAGCAACTACATTGAAGTGGAAAGGCGTGAATTTCGCATTATCGACTACAGAATTTACATCTATTTTTTCCGTTGTCATCGTTCTCATCTCCCATGAGTACTTGTCCATAACATCTTGTTGAAGATTGAAGACAATCTTCAATTGTCAGGCAATATACGCAAGCGGGATTTAAGGCACAATAAGACTAATTGATATTCGGCTATGGACTCAGAAATGTCATTTATTTACGTGATATGTCACATTATTGATAATATAAGATTTTGAATAATTTATATTTATTTTAAAATTGGCTTAATTTTCTAGCAATTTTAATTGCTTATTTTTTTGATCAATTGAATATTGCTTTAATTTGATATACCAGATAAGCAAAAACCCCTTTAAATAAAGAGGTTTTTGCAAATTCAGCAGGTGGCTTTATCGCAGCCATCATGCTGCATCAGGTTTTAATCGACTTGAGTTTCTGTTCGGCACGCAAGGTTTCGGCATTTCTTTCTGCATTGAGGTCTTTACGCACAATCATGGAAACAGCAATTGCACCAATCAATGCCGGAATAGCCACCGCAATAAAGTTAAACTTGTGCGGTAATTCCATGCCCAGCAGGAAACCAATAAAGATTGGGCCTACAATCGCACCGACACGTCCCACAGCCGATGCACAGCCAATCCCGGTCGAACGAATCGACATTGGATAATACTGCGCCACAAAGCTGTAGAGCAAAATACTACTGCCAATTGCAGAAGCACCCGCGAGCGCCACCAGCAAGTAAATAACCGCTTGTGGTGAATTGAAGCCAAGGCCAACCAGTGATACCGCACCGAGCAGGAACATGCCGATAATAACCGGTTTCAAATGGAACCGGTCTGCCAGAATACCGCCACCAATGGTACCAATGACTGCACCAATATTCATGGCCATCAGGAACATCAAACTGTTGCCTAGCGAATATCCGGCTGCCATCATCAGTTTCGGCAACCAGCTGCCCAAGGCATAAACCATCAACAGGCACATAAAGAAGCACGACCAGAACAGCAAGGTACTCATGCTACGGCCCTGCTTGAAGAGTGCTGCAATTGAGGCTTCTGAGGTTTGTACTTCATTCAGCACAAACTGGGTATCTGCATTCAGATTCTGTTCTGGACTGAGCTGTTGCACAATATGGCGGGCTTTTTCATTTTGCTGTTTTTTCACCAGAAAAGTTAAAGATTCTGGCAAATAAAACCATAAAATCGGCAAGATTAACAATGGAATACCGGCGATATAGAACATGATTTCCCAACCAAAACTTGGAGTAAACCAGGCCCCAAGCAAGGCTGCCATAATCCCGCCCACCGCATAACCACTAAACATGGTGGTCACCAAGGTACTGCGCATTTTTTGGGGCGCATATTCAGAGGTTAAAGCAACCAGATTAGGCAATACTCCACCAATTCCTAGACCTGCAATAAATCGCAAAATTCCGAATTCGGTTGGGTTCGAGGCGAAACCGCCCCAAAAAGTAAAACCACTGAATAAGGTGACACAAATCAGAATCACATTTTTTCGGCCAATTTTATCAGCCAGCATGCCAAACAGCATGGCACCAAACATCATGCCGGCCAAAGCAGTACTGGCCAGCATGCCAGCCTGCACTGCAGACATATTCCATTCTTGCATTAGTAGTGGCAGGGCTACACCGTTAATTGCCAAATCATAACCGTCAAAAATCACGATAAATACGCACCAAAGTACGACTTTTAAATGAAAGGGTTTAAACTTTGCAGTATCCACTACAGCATTTACATTTACTGTATTTATAGTCACGCCTCACCTCCTGTGAGTTGTTATTCGTTGTTTTTAGCACGACACATGACACTAACTCTTATTTATTATTTTTAATGATTCTTATCGCCATGTTTTCGCAACAACTTAGTTCAACACAGCTATTTTTGAGACAGTATGCGACTAAAGTCTTAAGCATGATGCAAAAAACTAAACCCATGGGTCTAGTTTTTAATCAATGATTAACAATTTCAGCCGGTTTTTGGTTTAAAAAACTCTTCCAGAGCCTTCAGACTCTGGAAGAGTTTTTAAATTTCGAAAATAAAATGCAATTAATACAATGGTTGAGGTAATTGGATCTGAATCATTTCATTATCATCTGCCAGATTTTGATTACGCCCACTGGAGCCAGGAAAATTATTGTCATTCAGGACGGTAATTAAATCAGGCCCTTCAATAATAATGTCCTCAATGGTCTGGAATGGAAAACCAAAGCGCTGACCGGTGGCAATATCTCCCGGACGTACCGGACCATAAAGTAAATCCGGATTGGCCACATCCATCAAATTGACCAGTTCTTCGCGCGTCACAGACTCACCGGACTGATTCAGTTTAACCTTGATTAGTTTTTTATAACCGCCCAGATTATTTTCACTGTCATCGCGTTCAATGATCACCCCTTCTTGGGCATTAAAAAGCTGAAAATCACCAATAGCAGTAGCTTTAGAATCCAGCTCAAAATAATAGAAATTTCCGGTATAAATCTTATTTTCTATATCAAACTCTGAAATGATTAATTGTGGAGTCGTGGCATTTAATAAAGGTTTTTCGAGTAAAGGGTACAAATAGCGGCCATCAGGTGAAATTGCCATGCCTTCGAAGCCCCCACTTCGCTGTACGAGAGGTTCGATATACGCTGTAGTTCCCTTATTTAGCTGATTTTGTGGAGATCTCAGTTCAGTTCCGGTCTCTAATGGATGTGTTAAAGCGATCGGCGGACTTTGCAAGATTCCCTCTGCATTAAAATGCAGTAAATAAGGCCCAAATTCATCTCCTATCCAGATATCCCCATTAGGTGCACGTTGCATAGATTCCGGATCAAAGTCAGCACCGGTCAATAAACGCTCTTGAGTATTCTCGTTAATAATCTCAAAAGGAATCAGTTTATTCGGATCACGAAGCTGAATATAAGCAAGATGTTCGACAGCTGCCGTGCCACCGGTTTTGGTTCTAAAATCACTAGAAAGATGATGCAAACGCAATAAATAATCAGAAGAATTATCCTGCGCGCCAAAGCCATTGTCCGACATCACCAGATAGGTTCCGTCCGGATTTTTTAATGCAGCAGAAAAACCTTGTACAGGCTGACCTGAAAATGGCGGAAAAATCCCATTTGCTCCACGTACATCTTTGCCGGAATCAGGCCCTTCTGCATAAGTCTCTACATCCAGTTTGGCAAAAGAGACTAAAGTCGGTTCACTGATATTTTCTATAGGCTGAACAACCTTATCATCCGAATCATTACATGCCGTCAGAGCCAATACGGAAATAGCCAGCATACTTAAGCAGATTTTTCTCATACGTCCATTCATCTTTTTTATCAAGTCAAAGCCTTATTGAATGTGCTTTGCATGACAGGAACGTTGCGAGGAAATGAAGTTTTAACGACAGTTTTATAGAAACAATTCTTATTTTATCCACATAAAAAAACACCCCCTGCGTTAGCAGAGGGTGTTTCGAATAATGAGCTGGCGATGACTTACTCTCACATGGGTAACCCCACACTACCATCAGCGCTAAGAGGTTTCACTTCTGAGTTCGGGAAGGGATCAGGTGGTTCACTCT
>NZ_JBBCWZ010000111.1:0-6064 GCF_037145695.1 Acinetobacter sp. USHLN143 | reverse complement strand
GTGTACACAGTGCACTGGGTTATGTATCGCCTTTTGAGTTTGAAGCAATGTACTATGATAAGATTAACCCGTTAGGTCAGGTGGCCTAACTTAAATAAAAAAGTCTCCGACAAACCCGGTACGGTTCAAAGTTAAACTATCATTTTGCTTAGTTTTTAACTTTTGAATTATTTTATGAAGCATACTATGTGGGATCATTGAACTTTCAATATGATCTACACAATAAAAAACAGCATCTTTTCTCATATCATCAAGATATGTTTGATGTTTAACAGCATCCTCAACAGATACTTTACCTCGATAATTAGAATGGTACGTTTTTTTAAAAAATCTGCTTCTAGTCATTTCAAAGATTCAAAAATTATTACCATTCAATTAAATAACGATTTATAGAAGATTAAAAGCATAAAAAAATAGCCTAAGCAGAATATTAGGTATATTAAAACCCATCTGCCTAATTCCCCTAAAAACAAATGCTCTCAACTTCTCAACTCGCCCCCAAAGCGTCGCACTTCGTGCTTTGGCTTTGGAAACGGTTGAGAGAGTTTCGGCAATACTCTCCCTAAAGGCGGTCATTTAAAAAAATGACGCATCCTTTAAGTATTGCCGATTTACCGCATATTCTTTTGGCTTCGGAGCCACGTATATCGGTCGTATCCGCACATAGCTTTGCAAACTATGCAGACAAGGACTAAAGGTCTTGCACCTCTCCCCACACGCTCCCTGTCGAAGTATGGCGGTATCTCTGCGAGGGTTTCCCCAACATACAACTTAACCAACCTATACAACTACTCTTAACGCTCCGCTTTTGTGAGATTCCCCTGTAGCGGTTTAGCCTTTCGACTATCGCTACGTTGCACCAGTGACACTTATTCCCTCCACATGCAACGCATGCCAATCCGTAAAACGGACACGCAGAAGCAGGCAAAGCTCGATCTAGGATGCTTATTTGATGATTTAAAACACGGATTAACGAAGACTTATCATTTTGGGTCTTGAACTAAACACTGTTTATTGTGAAAATAGAGTTCAGGTACAAGCCTTGTGGTGAAATCTGCACGAGTTGGTAGCTCTGCTGATCTTCGTTATTCGATGGTTCGAAGCATCAAATAACTGCGTACCGCTGAATATAAAGCGAAAGCCCATTGAGTTGCAAGATTCAATGGGCTTTTTCTTTGATCAATCAGATATTAAGACAAAAAAGAGAGGTCATATCTAATCATGACTAAATCCCTAATCAAGCACGTTTCAATGCCATAATATGGCGAACCATATCGTTAATATGTTGTTTTGTTTCATTATCTTGTGAACTTAACCATGCAACTACATCAGCATCAAAAGCCTGTGCTTGAGCTATGGCATGGCGTTCCTGTAATTTCTTCACAAAGCTAGGTTTAACCAATGGCGCATTGGTAGGGTCAAAATTTTTATAGCGTTCTAGTTCATTTTGCATTGCTGTACCTCCGCTTTTGGTGATGTGATGGTTCAAATGCAGTGATTATTCTCGCAACATCTCCACGTTCAACCCAAACCACTGTTAATAGTCTACCACGATTGCTTAAACCGACTGATATTAGTCGTTGTTCATCATAGTGTCCTACATCCTCAAAAGAGATCAATGCAGGATCAAGGAAAATACTACAGACCTCCTCGAACGTAATTTCTCGCCCTCGATAGACTAAATCCATTTTTTGGTCATGCCATTCAAATAACAAGCCGTAATATTCAATTAATGGCATGATTACTCATTTCCTCTCGTCAAATAAAAAATATGCCTATTATTTTGGGTCTATGACACAAAAATCGCCATTTTTTCCATATCCGCATTGCTTTTTCATCACACGAACACACGGTTTAGATTCCTCTCCAACAGTACAGCTTCCTATATCAAACTGGATTCCCTGCTGTCTTAAGCTCTCGATCTGCGGGATATTTTCTAAAGGTTTGATATAAACACTGAATAACCAAATGATGCCAAGCATCAGAATGGCGAAAATGCCTAAAATGATGGTGATGATTTTCCATGAAAATTGATCACTGGTTGATTCAATCGAGTTTTTTAAATGTCCAAGTGCTTTGGCGGTCTTAATAAGCTCCGCTGTACCCTCCTGTAAGCCCGTATTTAGCGATTTTGATACGGTACTATGGGTTTGCCCTGCTATGACCTTTTGAATGCGTTCTTCGGTGATTTGAAGCTCTTTAACAGCCTGAGTGACTAGGTTCTGCTGTTGTTCTGCAACTGCCATCAGTGCATATAACTTTTTTTCATCAGGTGTCATCGGCTCATCCCCTTATAACTCATGGTTTTCTGTTGCTCTCGTTCTAATTTCTGCTGTTCTTTGTACTGCTGTAAGGCAAGTTGTTTGAAGCTGTCAAAATCAGCCTTAAAGCTCTCAATGCCCTGTTTAATTTCTTTGTCTGAAATTGGGCTGTCTTTGAGTTCTTTCAGGTCTTTTTTCGGGTCGCCTAAGTCTAGTCGCTCAAGCTCTTTATAGGCTGTACGTGACTGTTGCAAGACATCCCTGATTTCAGGATCTTTGGCTTGGCTTGGTAATAATTTTTTTTCAGGTTCTTTGTCTATGCCTTGCTCTTTATAGCTTCGCATATCAATACGACTGTCAATTTGGTGTTTTTCTAAATGGCTGTTGCATAAATCTGCCCATCTTTGGCGTAGGTCTTTAATATCGGTTTTTCGTTCCTGGTAACTCTTGCCTGTATTGTCTTTTTTAGCTCCGCCACGTTCAGGATTTTTGCTGTTATAGCGTTTGAAATATTGCTCTGGATCTCGTTCGATTCCATCTTGCAGACGTTCATTAAACATGAGATGCACGTGGGGCTGATCGTTGCCATCCATTGCTTTAGGGTTATGAATCGCAAACTGATATGGATATTTTGAGCCAATTTCAGACTGAATGAAGTCCTCAACCAGTTCTAAGCGTTGTTCGGCATTCATCTCTCTAGGCAGGGCAATTTCATATTCTCGATAGGTACTGCCATTTTTTCGCTCGTAAAGGTCGGCTGCCTCCCAAAAGGTAATGGGATTATGTTCAGCCCATTTCGGCATGTTTCCATAATCGCTATGTTCAAGGTCGGTTTCTGCCTGTTCCTGTTTCAGCTTCTTTTCTTTGTCCCGATCAATATATTCGGCATGCGGTGCTGCCTTGCCTGCCTTGCCGACTTTGACACTTAAACGAGCAATCGCCATTAGGTTTTTTCCTGTTCCTTTTTTCGGTCTAGTTCTTTCTTAAATGCTCTTTGGTCGAGTATCGAAGCCCACATCATAATGATGATGATTAGCGGTGCTGCGATCACGCCAAAAGTAATATCTTTGATTTTTCCCAGTACCTGTTTTAGTTGCATGCTGTTGCTCCTAGCTTTGGCACTTCTTTTTTTCGTAAATTGAAAATTTACATAAAAAAGAAGTTTCAGGGTTTTAGGGATGAAGTCCCTAACGTGCTTAGGTTTCTCAATGAAATTGAGAAACGTCTAAGCGCGCCATCAAATTTTTGATGGAAGTACAGGCGACAATCTCTAGAACGACTTTAACAAAATTACGTTACTCGAACGTAAATATTTTGTTATCGTTCTTTGAGTATTGAGCCTGTGCTTTTGCGGTATCTGAATTAATGGAATTGAATATGAATAATGATTGGCTGTCTGAAAAAATCACCTATATTTCTGCTTTAAAGAATCCTAGTGATGCTCAAAAACTTTTACTTGAATTAGCTAAAATTCAGTACAGAACACCCGACCAAGAGAAAAAGATCAATGCCTTGATCAAAGCTGAAAAAGCCATAGATCGAGCAAATAAGCAAAAAGTTGCAGTTAGAAAATTACTGAATGCAGAAAAAGAAGCTGAACGTAAAGCTCGTACACGTCATCTCATTCAATTAGGCGCATTATTTGAAATAGCTAACCTAGATCAGCGTGACCCAGCCGAATTACTTGGCGTTCTTCTAAAAACTGCTGAAATAGACCCAAATGATATGAAATGGCAAATTTGGAAGGATTTAGGACAACAAACCTTAAATCAGCGTAAAAAGTGACGTTTTATAATAAAAATCCCAATACTTAAATTGGGATTTTTGGAAACTAGAAGTTATTTTTTAATATCTTTTAACCAACCATAAAGGTATGGGTCTTTTTTCAATAGACTAGCAATCATTTCAATGCGTTTTGATTTATCTAATTTTAAAAGAATACTTCTGAGATCAGCATTTATAGATTTCTCTGGCGCACCTCGGTCACGTGCTTTGCTATACCAATCATGTCCAAGAGTATATTCATGGTTTTCCATATATTAAGTTTTATTACGCTTTATCTTGAATGAAAAGTACTAAAATGAGCTTGGAAAATAATAAGTTCTTCTTAATGATACTCAGTTTGTCATAACAGCATTTGATGATGGAAAACTTGATTTGAAAATTATGAAAAAATTAAAAAATGAATCACTCACACCAGTTATTATTTTATATCTATGATTATGATTGTTAAATCAATTTTTTAAACATATTTAATTTGAGGTCTAATTCATCTCTAAATAATAATAATTCTTAACCATTAAACTGAATGCTTTAGTAATCAATTTACCTTGAAAACACTGAGTCCTCGCTAATTTTACAATAACACAACTCAATTTTTTTAAAATAAAACTAGATATAACAATATGATAATGAATTAAATAAATATCTTTAGACTATTTTTTAACAAGAAAACCATAAAAAAACATTGACCTTAAAGTTAAATTGAATGTTATTTTTTTCTAGGATCAGAAATATATTTTTATTCGTTCTGATTCACTTTCATTATCAATAAAAAATGCGGAGATTTTAAGATGAGTTTTGTTACTACAAACGACGGTGTCCAAATTTTCTATAAAGATTGGGGGCCAAAAGATGCTCCTGTTATTTTCTTCCATCATGGTTGGCCCCTCAGCGCTGACGATTGGGATGCACAAATGATGTTCTTCCTCGGTGAAGGTTTCCGTGTCATTGCAACGGATCGACGTGGACATGGTCGTTCGCAGCAGGTTTGGGATGGACATGATATGGATCATTACGCCGATGACACTGCTGCTGTGGTCAAGCATCTTGGTGTTCAAGGTGCTGTACACGTAGGACATTCAACAGGTGGTGGCGTTGTTGCACGTTATATCACGCGTCATCCTGAGGATCCTGTATCTAAAGGTGTTTTGATTTCGGCTGTGCCACCGCTCATGGTTAAAACAGATGATAATCCAAATGGCATCGACAAATCAGTCTTTGATGATTTTCAAAAGAATACTAAAGAAAACCGTGCACAGTTCTTCTATGACGTGCCAGCAGGACCATTCTATGGTTATAACCGAGATGGCGTAACACCATCTGAACCAGTGATCCAAAACTGGTGGAGACAGGGTATGATGGGTGGAGCAAAGGCACATTATGACAGTATCGTTGCCTTTTCGCAGACTGATTTCCGTGATGATTTGAAGAGTATTACCATTCCGATGATGGTGATGCACGGCTTAGATGATCAGGTCGTTCCGTTTGAGTTGTCGGGTCAAAAATCGGCTGATTTGCTACAAAACTGTGTACTCAAGACCTATGAGGGCTTCCCACACGGTATGCCAACAACTGAAGCTGAAACCATTAACCGAGATCTGTTAGCTTTTATTCGTAGCTAATGATCAATAAGTACAGTCAAAAGCGAGCTTTTGACTGTACTTTTATAACTCTACTTTGCTTTTATCAATGTACTTTTATATAAAATCCAAAAACAATGACGTTGTTAAAATCTATCTAATCGCTAAGTGAACCGTACCGGGTTTGTCGGAGAGTCAATATTCTGAGAGACTACCCCGATGACAAAATTAAAATATACCCCTGAAATCAGAGAAAGAGCGGTTCAATTACTAATTGAATCTGAAAAAGATTATCCTTCTACTTGGGCTGCAATCACAGCAATTGCTTCTAAGATAGGTTGTACTCCTGAAACACTACGTGTTTGGTATCAAAAATATTTAGATAAACAAAATCCAGTTAAAGTACAGCAGCTTTCAGACCAAGAACGTATCAAACAACTC
>NZ_JBBCWZ010000110.1:0-6137 GCF_037145695.1 Acinetobacter sp. USHLN143 | reverse complement strand
CATAAGCACACATCTAGTTACCCATAAGCACACATCTAGTTACCCATAAGCACACATCTAGTTACCATTAGAACACATGATAAATATTTGTGTTTTAAACAGACTATTGTTAGTATTTAAACACAAAAAAATATGAGTGTTTAAAAACGCATTTGGTTACCCATTATGAAAAAAAATTTAGTTGTAAAAACAAACCGTTTAAACCAAGCCTTTCAGGTTCTTACTCTTGCTGAACTGCATATTGTTCAACTTGCTATTGTAGATGCACGAGAAACTGGGACAGGATTAAGTACTGATACACCTTTACGTATTGATGCTAGACGTTATGCAGAGGTATTTAATACAACTAGGCAAAATGCTTATCAACGCATGAAGGAGGCTGAAGATACTCTTTTCAATCGTAGGTTTAGTTTTTACGATGAAAATGGAAAGTTAGTTAAAAGTCGCTGGATTCAGCAAGTTCGTTATCTTGATGATGAGGGAGCAATAGAGCTAGTTTTTACATTAGCGGTGGTTGAGGGAATTAGTCGAATTGATGGTGTTAAAGAGTTTTTCACACAATATTTACTAAGCCAAACAGCACAATTAAATAGCGTATATTCAGCCAGACTTTATGAGCTACTGATCCAATGGAGAAGTACAGGGAAAGTACCAATAATTGATTTAGGAGAATTTAGGGAACAGCTTGGAATAGGTGTCAATGAATACCAGCGGATGCACCACTTTAAAGCACGTGTACTTGAGCCAGCAATTAAAGAAATTAATGAAAAAACAGATATTAAAGCCGAATATGAGCAGCATAAAAAAGGTCGTGTAATTTCAGGATTTTCATTTAAATTCAAGATAAAACAGCAAGCTAAGGCTGACAAAAAAGTAGATTCCACACGAGACCCAAACACGCCAGACTTCTTTATCAAAATGACTGATGCTCAACGCCATTTATTTGCAAATAAAATATCTGAAATGCCAGAGATGTCTAAATATTCTCAAGGTACAGAGTCCTATCAACAGTTTGCTATCCGTATTGCCGATATGCTTTTAGAACCTGAAAAGTTTAAAGAATTCTATCCATTTTTAGAAAAAGCCGGTTTTCAACTTTAAATTGGAATAGTGGGGTAAAATGTTTTTTTCTCTTGGGCTAAAGCAATGAAAAAAATATTATTTTTTGGAGTAATCCTTCTTTTAACGGCTTGTAGTAAGTCAGAATTGGAGCAACTGAAAAGCGATCAAGAAGATTTAAAAAAACAAGCTGATGAATTGACAAAACAGGCAGATCCACTTAGCGAAGAATGTCAAAAACTGGTTGCTCAATACAAAGATGCTTTGGCAAAAAATAGCTCTGATATGGAAGCTAAAAAAGAAGCAGCTAAAAAAGTTTGCCAACAAGCATTTGACCTTTCAAACAAGGCATTAGAACTGCGAGATGAAATTTTCAATATACAAATAGCTATCATCGCAGAAGAAAACAAAGGAAAAACTTCAGAATGAACTCTATAAAAGAAAGTGATACTTGTAATTTTATTGGTTGGGGAATTATCACTTTAGGGGTTATCTCAGGTCTTGTTTTTATTCTTGCTTTTGGTCGTATAGAAATACCTCGCCCCTATTATGGAACTAGGACTGTTTGGTCAGGCATGATGATTTCTACAGGCATAGGAATCATGCTAAATGGTTTTTTTCTTGGATATTTATTCCAAAAAATAGCTAGTATTCTTCGATACCATGAAGCTAATAAGTCTAAAATATAGTAGATAACTAAAGCTATTTATTACTCGGCAAGCCAAAAAGCTGTCTATCTCGGTCTTCTGTTAAATACTCGTTGAGTTCAGCGAGTATTTTTTCTTTATTGGCTTCATTGGCATTCATTTTTTTAATCAAATAAGAACCAAGCAAAATTTTACGTCGAGTATCATCCTTTCTTTCCTGCTCTTTTTGCTTCGATCTTTCTCTAGCTTCGATAGCTTGTTTGCGAGCCTTTAACTGTTTCAGCTTCTCTAATTGGGCTTCGATTTTCTTTTCAAGAGTTTCAGCAGCTTTTGTCATGATTCAGATTTCGGGATATAGAAAACCACTCAAGCATAAGGCCCTATGAATTGAAATTCAAGCGGGCTATATGCTATCGTGTTTTTCATGAAATGCGCACTTACGACTTGGATTTCATCCAAGTCAAAGTTTGCGTAAGGGGAATCCCCTTAACCCCAAAAAACTGCTACGCAATTTTTTAAAAGCAAAAGCAAAACCATCACAAGGCTAAGGCATGGCAATTTATCACTGTACGACTAAGACCATTAACCGAAGTTCGGGACGAACTGCGGTAGCATCTATGGCCTATCGTGCAGGAGAAAAATTGACAGATGAACGGACAGGATTAACACACGACTTTACGAGAAAAGAAGGTGTGGCTTACACCGAAATTATCTCGAATTTAGATACTCAAATTGATCGTGCCGAACTCTGGAATTTGGCGGAAAAAATGGAAAACCGCAAAGATGCTAGAACCGCTAGAGAATGGGTTATTGCTTTACCTGATGAATTGGATGAAGAACAACGCAAGGAACTTGCTAAAAACTTTGCCAAGTCCTTAGTAGATCGCTATGGCGTAGTTGCAGATTTAGCGATTCATGCACCCAGCAAAGGTGGAGATGATAAAAACCATCATGCACATATCTTGCTGACAACTCGCAAAGCAGAATTAGACACTGAAAATAAATTGGTCCTCACTCAAAAAGCGGAAATCGAGCTAAGTAACACCAAAAGAAAAAGCCTAGGCATGGGAACAAGCCAGGAAGAAATCAAGCAGATTCGAGCCACCTGGGCAAACCTTGCAAATTACGCCTTGGACAAAGCAGGATACAAAGAAAAAATAGACCATCGTAGCTATGCCGAACAAGGTAACGGTCTACAAGCCACCATACATGAAGGCAGCAAGGTTACTCAATTACGCAGGAAGGGTATAGATACTGAAGTTAGCCGTTTCAATGACAACATCAAACAGCAAAACAGTCAGCAGCTCCAATACAAAGAACCCCAAAAGGAAAAAATCCTAGAACAAGGCTTCAGCCGTGTCGAAAAGGGTTTCGAGCAATGGAAGAAAGATCAGGAAGCTAAACGCTTACAACTGGAACATCAGCAGCAGTTAAAGCTACAGCAAGACAGAGCCATGAAGCTGAAACAACGCAAAAGCATGAATAGAGATGGGCCTTCCTTATGAGCAATCAAAACGACTTAGACGACCAGTTATATATTTTATTGGCTTCCATGAAGGAATACAGAGAAGCCATAGCAGACGATAGGAAGCGATTAGAGACGTTTTACACCCAAGTAGCTAGTGGGGTTCTGGATAAAGCCGAAAAGTCGCTACAGGAGACAAATAAGCAGGCTATAGGGGCATTAAAGAGCCGTATTCAGGAATTAGATAAAGCAACCAGCCGTCTTAACTATCAATTTATTGCCGTGTTTGCCAGTGCCTTTGTAGCGTTGGTAATGGTGCTGTTCTTGGCATTATTTTTATTTGTGCCAAGTATGGATGAAATCCAGCAGCGCAGATCAGAAGTAAATAACCTGAAAAATTACAGCTTAGACCTATCAAAATGCGATGGGAAAACATGCGTTAGAATTATAAAAAAACAGTGTGGCTATGGAAAAAATGCCGATTATTGTGTGATTGATCCTAAATAATATTAAGAGGGTAAGTAATTGTATAAAAAAATATTATTGCCATTTTTTCTCGTCTTACTTGCAGCTTGTAGTAATGAACCAAAATATATTGATGATAGAGAGGAAATAATTACTGGGCATATGATTAACAGTATTCTCCAACTATCAAAATGCCTTTCAATAAATGCTTCTCCAGGTGAAAAGTTTGGGATAACTCAAGCTAATCTGATAAATGCAGATATTAGGGATAGAGAAGCACATCAAAAATACATAAAACAATCGCAGGAAGATTTTGAATTTATGATTGAGGTAGCTCAAAAGAAGTGTCCTTCAAGTTTAAGTATAGCTACAGAAGCCATTCATGAAGCTAAGTCTCAAGAAGCCAGAAATTATCTAGAAATTATTTTGCAAAATATCGTGGTAAGTGGCCTTTCTTCTCAAATTCTGAGCATAGAAGAAAAACAAAAAGCCTTTAGAACTACCTATCAACCTTTAGGAAAAAATAAAGTATTAGAAGAGCTTTATTAAAAACCTACTGTGAATATCCAACTACCTAAATGCCCGACTTTGAAGTTCAGCAAAAGCTAAACTTCAAAGCATCGAGCTTATTTTTGTTACTCTTAAAAGAAGAGTTTATTCATATCAATATCATAACCAGATTGCTTCATTTCTTTCGCTAAATGTAGCTGCCATGCAGAAGCCTCATCCAAGCTAATATAAACGACTCCACTAATATCATTAGGAAGCTCAAGTTTTCCATCTACTAGAGCTGCAACATTTTTTCGACCGAGTTTGCCGATAAGGAAGCCATGCTCAAAAACTACGTTTTGGCGAGCGCGGACATTTAGATTATCAGCTTTGGACTTCTCACTTCCGACATCATCAGGCGTATATAAAACTATTGCAAATCCAACATCTGAGTAATGTTCTATCTTTTCAATGATGGTTCTTCCTGAACTAGCTTTTTCATGAAGAATAATTACTTCAAAACCAAGTTTTTCCACAAATCTAGCTGCTTTATTCTGAGCACTTTCATCATGACCATGAACAATAAATACTTTGTTATTTGGTTCAGTATTTTCTGTTACTGGGGTACTTATCAGCCCCTTTTTATAGCCAATTGCACCTTCAATAAAGCTATCGGTAACATCATTAGCCCGTAAAATAGCTTTATAGGTATAAGATGGGCCTCCAATCATAACTACTGATGAATTTGCTCTTTCTGCTTTAATCTGAGGAATAAATGACTCAATTGTTCTTTCGCTCTCGGAAATTTTTATTCTTTCAAGATCATTAGGTTGAATTGTTTTCCCATTTATAACAATAGGCATTCCTTGCTCATATGGTTCAATGAATCTTGAGACCAGTTGTTCCTTGGTAAGATCAGTTTTATATTCACCATAATATTTATCTGACTTAGGCTTTATTATTACATGGTAGTACATCGTAATCCTTTAATAGGAGCTAGTATTAAATAGAATTAGCCTATCACCTTACAGTTTTGATTTAGAAAATTTTTTATTTATTTAAATAAGAACCGAACGAGTGTCTACGAGCGATTACCAACCATTAAAATTCATACGTTTTTTCTCTGATTACAATTACCCCCTTTTGCTTTGTAAAGAGATTAACAGAGCAAAGCGACAGTATTAATCTAGATATTCAGAAGTTGGTAACCAAAAAAGACCATTAGCTTTGTAATGCCAAGTAATATCCAGTACACGAATATGGTCTATATGATCTTTTCTTTGAAAATGAAGAATCATATCTGATGTTAAGTAGTTGTTATATCTACTTTTAAAATATTCAGGGATACCTATATGATAATGCCAAAGGTTATTTGAGTAAGTGAAATCATAAATTGGATTAGTCTTTTCTATTCCACGCCATGATGGTGAAATCTTACCTGGGTATTTAGAAAAATCACTAAAACCAAATTCTTCATAGATATCTGTAAAATCTAGAATTTTATCTTGTTGGTTTTCAGGGTAGTGACTAAATTCAATAGCAAATTGTTTTCCAAATTCCCACGTGTATGACAATTACTTCTTCCCTGCTTCCAGTATTAATCTTCTTTTCTCTTCCCGAGTTAAACCTTTAGGCATAACAAAGACTTCTGAAGAAAGAGCTGATTTCATTCTATCAAGATTAATTTGAACAGGTACTGTTTTTTGATTTTTTGTTGGTGTAATAACTAAGCTCATTACGTTCATTTGCCACCTCGACAAATAAAAATTTCTTTTTAAATTTTAACAAAAAAAATAGCATAGCGGGTTTTTAATTGTTTTTAATGTTTTTAATGTTTTTAACCCTTATGAAAACCTTTAATAGCAAGGGTTTCAGCCTTCATAAGCACACATCTAGTTACCCATAAGCACACATCTAGTTACCCATAAGCACACATCTAGTTACCCATAAGCACACATCTAGTTACCATTAGAACACATGATAAATATTTGTGTTTTAAACAGACTATTGTT
>NZ_JBBCWZ010000109.1:0-6237 GCF_037145695.1 Acinetobacter sp. USHLN143 | reverse complement strand
CCACCTGATCCCTTCCCGAACTCAGAAGTGAAACCTCTTAGCGCTGATGGTAGTGTGGGGTTACCCATGTGAGAGTAAGTCATCGCCAGCTCATTATTCCAAAACACCCCCTGTCAAATGATAGGGGGTGTTTTTTTATGCGCGAAATAATCGTCTTATATATGTCATATATAAATTTAACATCAACATTGCTCAATATTAGACTAGAGCAAGAACTAATTTTAAAGCGTAATAGGTTTATAGCTCCTTTATAGCAATGCATCCAACTGACGTCGAGCATGTTTAAATGCCGTTCTGAGTCCTTCTTCCAAAGTCGGATGATAAAAAGGTTTGGCTAGAATCTGATGAATATCCTGATTGGCATCAATCATCCAAGCCAGTAAATGGGCCAGATGTTCTGCTTGTGAACAGAATAGTTCTGCGCCAAGTAATTTACCGGAGTTTTTATCAAAATAAACTTCTATTCCACCTGAGTTTTCTCCCAAAACTAGAGCACGTCCTTGGTTTTCATAAGAGACGAATCCCCGAATAAATTCGACGTGTTGATCTTCTAGCTGTTTAAAATTTTTTCCGACAATCGCCATTTCAGGATGACAAAATACAATCGCCAATGCGGTTAAGGCAGGAATAGGCTTTACATCCGGATAATTTAAACAGTTATAAACCGCCTGTTTACCCGCATGCGCGGCTTCATGTTGAATAGGGGTATCAAGTGCGGCATCACCGACTATAAATATAGGTAGGTTTGCAAGTTGTTTGGTTTCTTTATCGATAGGAAGGTTTTTGATGTCCTTGAATGTTGAATTGAGTTGATCTAGACCTAAACGATCTATATTGCTTTGTCGACCTGTGGCAGCTAAGACATATTCAACTTCAATATTCTTAGTCTGATCATTTTCTGTAAAGTTAATTTTTACTTTATCATCCTGTATTTCAACTTTATCTGGCAAAATTTTAAATTTGATATTCAGTTCTTTACTTAATTGCTCTTGTGCTAGTTTTTGTAAGATCGGGCTAGTTAAAGCACCTACTTTTTGACTACGCGCAAACATTGTGGTTCGTACACCCAGTCGTTGCATGGCTTGAGCTAATTCAATTGCAATGATGCCACTCCCGATTACTGCTAAAGACTTAGGTAATTGGGAGAATTCAAATATTTCATTGGAAGTGATGTATTTGTCTGTTAATTTTTTCTTTAAAGTTTCATCAATATTGGGGCGTGAGCCTACAGCGACAATAAAACTTTTGGCCCGATAGTATTGTCCATTGACTTCGATCGTTTGGGAATCAATAAATTTGGCTTTTCCGGAAATTTTATGTGAGCTGTCCCATTGATCGACACCTTTCAAGGTTGCGAGAATAAAACGTTCTCTAAAGACATGCACACGTTGCATCACATCTGAAGGATCAATGACAGCATTATGTTGTAAAGCAAGGTCTTCAGCAGTTTGAATATCATGCATGCGATTTGCAGAGGAGATTAGCAATTTACTTGGCATACAACCTACACGGGCACAGGTTGTATCCCACGGGCCATCATTGATAATTAAAATATTTTGGGTATATTCGACGGCTTCGTTATAAGCACTGATTCCTGCAGTGCCTGCGCCAATAATGATGAGGTCGTACATTATATTAAAATCATGTCGTAATATTTTACCACTATACAAAAAAGCCCTCAAAACAAGAGGGCTTTGTAGCAATTCATTACATTAAAGTAAACATACTCAAGTGAGCAAAAGATAACTAAACATCAACATCTACTTGAAGGATTTCAGTTAATTTATTTACTTGTCATCTATTTGGACTTAAATATATTTCATTTTAAACTTAAGCAAGTTAAATCGATGTTCCCACACTTACACCCACAGTCGGCTTCAAATTCATCGAGCTACAACCGGCAAAAGCCAAACTACAACATAAAATAATCAATAACTTATTCATGAATCAATCCTTGAGATTTAGCCTGATTAAACAAAGCAGCTGAACGTGTGCCACTACGGCAAACCATCAAAATTGGTTTAGGCAGCTCATTATAATATCGAGCAAATTCT
Organism: Acinetobacter sp. USHLN143; assembly: GCF_037145695.1. Classification (GTDB taxonomy): domain Bacteria; phylum Pseudomonadota; class Gammaproteobacteria; order Pseudomonadales; family Moraxellaceae; genus Acinetobacter; species Acinetobacter fasciculus. Next base: position 4,183 of record NZ_JBBCWZ010000109.1, on the reverse strand, counting down.
TCAATATTCGCCTGAGAAAGCTGGCCACTCACCACAGGCTGATAAATCACACTAACTTGAGATTTCTCCGCAATGGAGCGTAATTGACTTACCGTGACATTATTACCAGTTTCCTGATCAGGACGATTTACAATCACAGATTTGAAACCTTGCTGAATCAATTGCTGAAACTTGCTTGGTGTCATTTGCCCTGTGACACTCACCGTAGAGGTCAGCGCACGGCTAAGATCATTTGCAGCAAAAACAGGTGTAATACAGCTAAAATATGTTGTTAGCAACACCCCTTTCCAAAACGACTTAGTCATCCAGCAGATCCATCTGTTTTGCCAGTTGATATAAGTTATTCGAGCGGTTTCCGGTGCGGCAGAACATCAAGATCGGTTTTGGTAACTCATTATAATGATTGACAAAAGTGCGTACATCAAGCTCCGTAATCTGACCGGCTACTACTGGCTGGAATACATAATCCAGACCGGCATTGCGTGCAGCTTCCTCGATTTGTGCACTGGTTGGCTGCTCGGAACCACCTTCCATGTCCGGACGGTTGTTGATAATCGATTTAAAACCTTTCTCAACCACTTGAGTTACGTGTTCCGGACCAATTTGACCAGCAAAACCTACATTTTCGCTCATGACGCCACTCCATCATTTCATTTATATCGATATGCTTTATGATAGCATTAAGCTGAAAACATGCTGAACCTGTTCTGAAATTTTTATAAATGATGATAACCATAAGATAACGCAATGGAGCGCGTATGCAGGCTTATACAGTTGAACCACTGTATGTCAAAAGCGGTCAGGAAGTGATTGCTGCAGATTTTTATCGGCCTAAAAATATAGAAAAACCGGCCGTAATCCTGATGGCTCATGGTCTGGCTGCCTTACGTCAATTTAAACTGGTGCAATATGCCCAGCGTTTTGCCAGTGCCGGCTATGCGGTGGTTTTATTTGACTATCGCTATTGGGGCGGCAGCACTGGGCGTCCACGTGAACTGGTGTCGATCAATGCCCAGCTCGATGACTGGCGAACCATGATCAGACATATTCAGGAACGCAAATCGATTGACAGTAAACGGATCGTGCTCTGGGGTACGGCCTTAAGTGGTGGGCACGTATTGACACTTGCAGCAGAGCTGAAAAATATTCAGGCGGCGATGGTACAGGTGCCTTTTGTCGATGGGGCTGAAAGTGCCCAACTATATCCTTTACAACAACTCCCCAAGGCGCTTAAAGTTTCCAGTCAGGATTATATGGGGGCCAAGGTTGGTATGGCACCAAAAACCTTACCTGTAGTTGATCCGCCTGAGCTATGTTTTATGCCGACACAGGACAGTTATGAAGGTTATCTGTCGATTGTCAATCCGGATTATTACTGGAGTGGTCATATTCCTGCACGGGCATTCTTCAAACTGATGCGCTATCGACCGATTCAGGAGGTAAGAAAGATTAATATTCCAGTACTGTTTATTGCGGCAAAACGGGATAGTCTGATTCCAATTGAATCGAGTCGGGAAACTGCCACCAATATTGCACCATTTGTGCAATATCATGAGTGGAATATCCGACATTTTGATATTTATCATGGGGAATGGTTTGAAAAAGCAGTTTCGACCCAATTAGAATTCTTACATCAACATATTGGAGTGCGCTAGATGATTATTGTATGTCCGGAATGTCTGGCCAAAAACCGTGTCCCTGAAGATAAACTCACTGCCAACCCTGCTTGTGGTCAATGTCATCAAGCCCTGATTCCACTGGCACCGATTGAAATAAATGAGCAGAATTTCAGCCAGTTTGTCACGCATAGTGACTTACCAATCCTGATTGATCTCTGGGCAGAGTGGTGTGGTCCCTGTAAAATGATGGCACCGCATTTTGCGACTGTCGCAAAACAATATCCAAATGTGGTTTTTGCAAAAATTGATACAGAAGCGAATCCTCGCTTAAGTTCGGCATTTAATGTTCGCAGTATTCCGACGCTGGTGTTGATGAATAAAAGCAACGAAATTGCTAGAATAAGCGGTGCATTACGATCAAGCGAGCTGCAAAAATGGCTTGATCAGCAGTTAAATACCCAACCCTAATTCAAATGCCTGGAGTGAAAGTGTCAGATTCTCAAGTAAGACCAGAGGGGATTCTTTCCCTACAGACGATCGCAATGCCTGCAGATACCAACTGGAGTGGTGATGTCTTTGGTGGCTGGATCGTTTCACAAATGGACTTGGCAGGCGCGATTCACGCAGAACGATTTTCAAAGGGACGTTGTGCCACGATTTCGATTAACCAGATGACTTTTCTGGTACCGGTAAAAGTCGGAGACGTGATTAGTTGTTATACCAAAATTTTAAAAGTAGGCAAGACCTCTATCCAGATGGAAATCGAGGTTTGGGACAGTCATGATGATTCACGCCCACCGATTCGGGTGACCGAAGGGGTATTTACCTTTGTTGCAGTAGATGTCAAAGGCAACAAACGTCTGATTCCAGAAGACGCGAAACAGAAGCTTTTAGAATCGCAATCAGCCTAATAATGGCTTGAAATAAAAAATCCCAGATTTAATATCTGGGATTTTTTTGTCTAAAAGAAGAAATTATGATTTCTTAAGCTGGCTCTTGGCAATCCAGGCCCAGAGCATTTCACATTGAATCGGAGCTTCACCTGATTCATCACTTACCACAACTTGAACCAATGTTTCGCCTTTATCTGAACTTTGCATCAAGGCTTGCTGCTCGGATGTAAGCGTAGCAATCGCAGTCATGGCACCGCGCGTCGGGCGTTTAAAATCAATCTTTAAACTTTTGATCAGCACAATTGCCGTATCCGGCACATTCATTGCAGTGACAAAACCAGTCGCGGTTTCTGCCAGTAAAGCCATGGCACAGGCATGTACCTGACCAATATGGTTTTGCATAGCTTTATGATTGGCGATTGTGACCACGACTTTTGCCGGACTCAGCTCTACATAGCGAATCTTGGCAGAGCCTACCATGGGAACCACACGGCCAAAAGTTTTACTCAGTAAAGCACTGCGTATACCTTGTGGTAATCTGGAAGTGGCGTTCACCAGTTTGGTCAGTCGATTGCGATGCGTCATAATTCCTACTTTAAGACACAGAACGGTCTTAATCTTTAAAGTTGTTGAACTGTAAAGGCAAACCAAATTGTTGTTCTTTCAAGAATGCCATTACTTGTTGCAAGGTATCGCGTTTTTTATCAGTTACACGAATCTTGTCGCCCTGAATCGAAGATTGCGCTTTAATCCCACTTTCTTTAATGGCTTTATTAATTTTTTTTGCGGTATCTGAGTCAAGTCCATCTTTAAGCTTGATCACCTGAATCACATTTTTGCCAGAAGCCGTCATTTTTTGTGGATCAAGCGCCTGAATATCGACTTTGCGTTTAAAGAAATGACTTTCCAGCATGCTATAGACTTGTTCACACTGGAAATCGCTTTCAGTCGAGATTTTGATTTCCTTGTTTTTTTCATTCAGTTCAATAGAAACGTCCTGACCACGGAAATCAAAGCGGGTCGCGATTTCTTTTTGGGTGTTTTGAACTGCATGATTTACTTCAAAAATTTCTAATTCAGAAACAATATCGAAAGAAGGCATAGTTTAGACCTTTACAAAGGGAAAGAATATCTGAGATGCTAGGGATGTTTTCTTCATTTGCCAAGTGTTGTTTACATCAAAGGAGTGCGCAATGATCCGTAAACAAGAAATTACAACATTTGAGTTCCCAGAAAATGCAATTATCTGGGATGTACGCGATTCAAGTGCTTTTGCTGAAGCACACGTGAAAGGGGCGGTGAATCAGCCCATTAACGATCTTTCAGCAGAAAGCCTAACTCAGGTGTCAGCGGATCAACCCATTTACATCTTGTGTGGTGGGGGCAGTAAAGCTCCACGTGCTGCGGAAAAACTAGAGGGTTTTGACAGCTCACGTGAATATGTCATTCTGATGGGTGGTACTCGTGCTGCCCGTGATGCAGGCTTACCGCTTGAACAGGGTGCATAAGCATTCTGTCAAAAAAAGCGCCGCAAGGCGCTTTTTTAATGGGGCTAATATTTTTCCCTCTCCTTTTAGGCATAGGTATCTACACAATTCCTGAACTTTGCGTTAAATTGAAGAGCATGCTCTTCAATTTAACATCTCTGGCCTGGATCAGCGTCTTGTCAAG
>NZ_JBBCWZ010000108.1:0-6256 GCF_037145695.1 Acinetobacter sp. USHLN143 | reverse complement strand
CTTTTAGACCCTATGAAAGCATTGGTATCAGAGGGTTTCACTCTCAATAAGCACACAAATTCTCTTGTATAAGCACACAAATTCTCTTGTATAAGCACACAAATTCTCTTGATTTACACACATATTATATGTAGTGTTTAAATACACATTAATAATAACGTGTATTTAATATGAAGAATGGTTTAGTTGTGAAAGATAATGCATTAATAAACGCCAGTTATAATTTAGAACTAACAGAACAGCGTTTAATTATGCTGGCGATAATTAATGCAAGGGAATTAGGACAGGGCATCACGGCAGATAGCAAACTAGAAATACATGCTAGTGATTATGCAAAGCTCTTTAATGTATCGGCAGATGCATCCTATAAAGCTCTAAAAGAAGCTGTAAACAATCTATTTAATAGACAGTTTAGCTATACAGCAGAATACAAAAAAACAGGAAAAGTGGGTGTTGTTCGCTCTCGTTGGGTTAGTCGTATTTTTTATGTAGATGACTTAGCGCTATTAGAAATTACTTTCGCACCTGACGTAGTGCCGTTAATCACTCGATTAGAAGAACATTTTACGAAATACGAAGCCAAACAAGTTGCACACTTAACCAGTAAGTACGCCACCAGACTTTATGAATTATTAATCGCCTGGCGTGAGGTTGGTAAAACACCAATTTTTGAACTGCAACAATTACGTAAAAATTTAGGTGTTGAAGATGATGAATATCAACGTATGCATCATTTTAAAAACCGTGTATTAGACACAGCTATTACCCAGATCAATGAGCATACGGATATAAAAACCACTTATGAACAACATAAGCAAGGGCGTACCATCACTGGGTTTTCATTCAGGTTTAAGCAAAAAACACAGCCGAAAATTGAAATTAAACGTGATCCCAATACCCCTGATTTTTTCATCAAAATGACCGATGCTCAGCGCCACTTATTTGCCAATAAAATGTCTGAAATGCCCGAAATGAGCAAATACTCACAAGGTACGGAAAGTTTTCAGCAATTTGCTATTCGTATCGCTGACATGCTTTTAGAGCCTGAAAAGTTCAGAGAGCTTTATCCATGTTTAGAAAAAGCAGGGTTTCAAGCATGATGAAATTAACCAACCTATTAGAAGAACTTCACGGCACACAAGCTGAATACCTCGATATCGTAAATTATGAAATTGCGAGGGAAAATATATGCGGTTATATCTTCCTATTATCCCGAATATCCCAAAATGCAGAACCCACCGAAAAAATGCAGATGGAAAGCAAAATAGAGGACTTAATTTACTATCGGGATAATTTGCAGATCGAAGATAAGGAAAATATCCAAAAGGTCTTAAATGAGCTAATTCCAGAGTATAAAGCCGAACAAGAAAAACAAAGAGCTAAGAAAAATTAGGCTTTCTTCTTAGCTTTACTTTTTTGCTTTGGCTTAACAATAAATTGCTCTCCCAAAGCCTTACCTTGTTTAAAAGTAACGATTTCCTTAGCTTCAATTTTAAGTTTTTCTCCAGTTTTAGGATTGCGTCCCATTCTTTCTGGACGTTGTTTTACTGAAAAAGTACCAAAATCAACTAATCGGACATTTTTTTCTTCAACTAGGGCTTCTGTAATGACTTCAAGAACAGAATTAAGAACAACTCTTGCTTCGTCTTGATTAATATTTAATTTAGGTGCTAATTTGGCAATTAAATCGGCTTTATTCATAATTAATTTTCCTCAATATTTGGTAAGTCAAAAAGCTGTCTATCTCTATTTTCAGTTAAATATTCATTAAGTTCCATGAGTATTTTTTCTTTGTTGGCTTCATTACTTTGCATCTTTTTAATTAAATAAGAACCGAGCAAAATTTTACGTCGAGTATCATCCTTTCTTTCTTGCTCTTTTTGCTTCGATCTTTCTCTAGCTTCGATAGCTTGTTTACGAGCCTTTAACTGTTTCAGCTTCTCTAATTGGGCTTCGATTTTCTTTTCAAGAGTTTCAGCAGTTTTTGTCATAATTCAGATTTCGGGATATAGAAAACCACTCAAGCATAAGGCCCTATGAATTGAAATTCAAGCGGGCTATATGCTATCGTGTTTTTCATGAAATGGCACTTACGACTTGGATTTCATCCAAGTCAAAGTTTGCGTAAGGGGATTCCCCTTAACCCCAAAAAACTGCTACGCAATTTTTAAAAGCAAAAGCAAAACCATCACAAGGCTAAGGCATGGCAATTTATCACTGTACCACTAAGACGGTTAATCGAAGTTCGGGACGAACTGCGGTTGCATCTATGGCTTATCGTGCAGGAGAAAAATTAACAGATGAACGAACAGGATTAACGCACGACTTTACGAGAAAAGAAGGTGTGGTTTATACGGAAATTCTTTCTAATTTGGATACTGAATTAGACCGAAGCAAAGTCTGGAATCTGGCAGAAAAATCAGAAAATCGGAAAGATGCCCGAACTGCACGTGAATGGGTGATTGCTTTGCCAGATGAACTGGATGAAGAACAGCGAAAAGAACTAGCAAAAGAGTTCGCGCAATCTTTAGTAGACCGTTATGGGGTGATTGCAGATTTAGCCATTCATGCGCCTAGTCATAATGGCAGTGATAAAAATCATCATGCGCATATCTTATTAACTACCCGTAAGGCTGAACTGGATCAAGATCATAATTTGGTGCTAAAGGATAAGACCGATATTGAGTTAAATAATACCAAAAGAAAAACTTTAGGTATGGGAACAAGCCAGGAAGAAATTAAACAGATCCGATCCACCTGGGCAAATCTAGCCAATCATGCCCTCGAACATGCAGGGTATCGGGAAAGAATCGACCACCGCAGTTATGCCGATCAAGGTAATCAGCTACAAGCTACCATCCATGAGGGCAGTAAAGTCACTCAGATGCGCAGAAAAGGCATAGATACTGAAATTAGCCGTTTCAACGACACGATCAAACAGCAAAACAGCCAGCAGCTCCAAAACAAAGAACAGCAAAAGGAAAAGACATTGAAACAAGGATTCAACCGTGTTGAGCAAGGTTTCGAGCAATGGAAGAAAGATCGGGAAGTGCAACGTCTGGAGCTTGAGCAAAGGCAAAGATTGAAATTGGAACAAGAGCAGAAGATGAAACAGACGCAGCGTATTAAATACGGAAGAAGTGGGCCATCGCTATGAGCAACCAAAACGAGTTAGACGATCAACTATATATTTTACTGGCTTCCATGAAGGAATACAGAGAGGCCATAGCAGACGATAACAAGCGATTAGAGACGTTTTACAATAAAGTGGCTACTGGGGTGCTAGAACAGAGCAAAAAGACCCTAAATAACGCAAATAAGGAAGCTACACATGCCCTTCAAGGGCGTATTCATGAACTAGACAAGGCTACTGATAAACTGAACTATAGATTCATTGCTCTGTTATGTGCAATTTTCCTCAGTCTGGTGCTGGTTTTTCTGTCTTTCATATTTTTATTCATTCCAAGTTTTGACGAGATCAAAGAACGTCGGGCAGAAGCAGCTTGGCTAGAACAAAGATATAACCTGGATATTAAAAACTGTAATAGCCAATCCTGTGTCCGGATCATGAAAAATGACTGTCATGGGCCAAACAAAGATTATTGTGTGATTGACCCTAAATAGTGTTTGTTAAAGCGGAGCCGCAATCCAGTAGCCGTGGTTAGCGCAAACATTTGGAATAGGGCTAGTAATAGATTGAGGTTTCGTTGGGTACTGACCTCCACCAAGTCTAATTTCATCACCTACAAAGACTTTATGATTATTAAATTTGTTGGTAATACTAATCCTACCGTCACTTGTATATTCTAACTCGCTGCTACTAGCCCAGATAATAAAAGGGCTGGTATCACTGTTTAGACGAATACAACCATGTGGATCTAAATGTAATTTGCCACCTGCAAGTGAAACCATATAAGTCTTCACTTCGGGACTTTGCTTGATAAAAAATACTGGTTTTACAGGTTCTATAGCATTAGAAACTAAGGCAGGTTTTGCCATGCAGCCAGTAAGCACAGAAATAATGAAAAAGCTCTGAACTAAATTATATATTTTCATAGTCAACCAAGTTATGAGATGGGACAGTACTTTGCTTGGTTTCTTTCGTTATTCAATTTATACCAGTACGCGCAAAGTGGCTCGACTTTGAAACATGGCTAAAGCCATATTTCAAAGCATCGAGCTAAATTTTAATTAAACACGTTTTAATGCCATGATATGGCGAACCATCTCATTAATATGCTGTTTTGTTTCATCATCTTGAGAACTTAGCCAAGTTACAACATCTGCATCAAAAGCCTTTGCTTGAGCAATGGCATGGCGTTCTTGTAATTTTTTCACAAAATTCGGTTTTACTACTGGCGCATTGGTAGGGTCAAAATTTTTATAGCGTTCTAAGTCATTTTGCATAGTTATACCTCCGCTTTTGATTGTGCGATGGCTCAAAGGCAGTAATGATTCTTGCAACATCACCACGTTCAACCCAAACCACTGTTAGTAGTCTACCACGATTACTTAGACCGATTGATATTAGCCGTTGCTCATCGTAATGACCAAGATCGTCAAAGGAAATCAGCTCTGGGTCAAGAAAAACACTACATACCTCTTCAAAAGTAATTTCACGCCCTCGATAGACTAATTCCATTTTTTTATCGTGCCATTCAAATAGCAGACCGTAATACTCAATCAACGGCATCTTTAGCTTTTTCCTAGATTTACAACCTCTAAAAGTCTACTTAGAGGGTTTTACTTATTCAATAACTCATTAATTTAAATGGTTTCTAACATCCAAATTTCGTATAACCACCATTATGTTAAATAGAATCAAAAAACCTCCAATAAAATCGTTATAGTATTATTATTTATTGAGTAGATAAGAGAATTAAATTAGTGAAATACTCAAATGAAAAAATAGTAAAAGCTCTCTTACTTTCTCCTTTACCACTACTTTTTTTCACAGCAGTCCGGTTTATCGTAATGAATCAGGAATACAGCCTATACTCGATTTTAGTGGTTCTTGTAGGGCACGGTCTTGTCTACTTGGCTTATTGTATTTTGACTGTACCTTTCAGCTTCATATTCTCAATTCTTTTAAATCGTTATAACAGTCTTAATTTATTAACTATCTGTATTGCCTCTATAATTATTGCTACTCCATTTTTTATTCTTTTTGAATGGAGTCACACAGGAGAAATTTCGAAAGAGTGGTGGAAAATGTATACCAATACATGGACTATTTTTATGGCTCTCTTTCCTGGCTTATGTTATTGGCTGTTTTTAATTAATTTAAAAGATAAAGAATAGTTATGAAAAAAATATTATATTTTAATTTCTTAGCGATTATTTTGACTTATGTATCTTTGCTTTATCAAAAAAATATATTAGTTGCTCGCATAGTTGTAGATAAGCTTGAAAAAGTTGAAGTCATAGCTGGGGGATTTCCTCTACAGTTCCTTATAGATGGTGAAACCTCTCCAGTCGGAAGTATAAGTATCAATCCTTTATTTATTTTCATCGGCATGGATCAATTTGTTTTTCTCAATTTTTTTATTGATTATTTATTTTGGGTAAGTATTTTATTTGCTTTTTCTATGATTGTGAAAAAGTACAGAATTGTATAGATCTCCTAAAATTAACATAATACACCTTATACGAAATACGTTATAATTCCACTTAGAAATCAATGCTGTAGTTTCTAGTTTATAGCCCAATCGAGCCCGTTTGGGCTTTTTTTATGATTTTTTATGTTCCACGAATATTCTTTAATCAATGTTCCACGGTTTTGATTAGATATTTTAATAATTAAAATCATCCCAATAAGAGCCGAGCGAGTGTCTACGAGCGATCAACTGGCATTAAAATTTTGCGCCTGCCTTTTCCCTGATTACAAGCTCCCTTTTGATTTTAAACGGTAGATACAGAGCATCCCGAATGGGTGCGAATTTTGGAGCTTTTGCTTTTCAAAAAATATGAGCGAAGCGAATACATTATCAATGCTTTTACTTTTGAATATCACAAACAGTATTAATTAAAAACTGCCCCTCGAAGCGAGGAACGAGCTTCAATAGAGTACGAGCTTTAGCGAGTACCTAGGGCAGTTCCACTCCCCTGCCGAAAGGCTTTTAATTATTTTTAAAGCTTTTAAATGCTTTTAGACCCTATGAAAGCATTGGTATCAGAGGGTTTCACTCTCAATAAGCACACAAATTCTCTTGTATAAGCACACAAATTCTCTTGTATAAGCACACAAATTCTCTTG
>NZ_JBBCWZ010000107.1:0-6425 GCF_037145695.1 Acinetobacter sp. USHLN143 | reverse complement strand
TTCGATTTTACTGAACACTCTTCAACTGCTCTCGGAATATTCAATAGATGAACTCAATGAGATAGCCACAATGGCATTAGGTATCTCATAGATGTGTAGATACCTATGCCCAAAGGGAGAGGGAGCTTTCCCAATGGATTCAAATTAGTAGTAGCAAACATCTAAAAATATCGTTTTCTAATAAAATGAATACTATTTAATTTAAATTTTCTTTATTTGAATAATTAATGTAGTCCCCTCTCCTGAGCAAGTTTTAAAGCACCACTTTTAAAACGAAGCGCAAGTGAGGGTTAGGGAGAAGTAAAAATCACCCATAAAAAAAGCTGCTCTAGAGCAGCTTTTTTTATGTCTAAATAACTTAGAACACTTTTAAAAGTACCCAATACAAACCGCCTGACAGACAGATCGTTGCTGGCAAGGTAAAGACCCAGGCAGACAGAATGGTTTTCACCATCTGGAAGTTCAGACCTGACTTGTTCGCCACCATGGTACCTGCTACTGCAGAGTTCAATACATGGGTAGTGGATACCGGCATACCAAAGCCATCTGCTGCCGCAATGGTTGACATCGCAACAAGTTCGGCAGACATACCCTGACCATAAGTCATATGCTGTTTACCAATACGCTCCCCGACAGTCACGACAATACGCTTCCAGCCGACCATCGTACCCAGACCAAGTGCCAAGGCTGTCGCCACTTTCACCCAGGTCGGGATGTATTGCAGGAATGAATCCAGATTGTCACGGTATTCATCTACTGTTTTTTCCTGTGCAGCACTCATTGTTGGTAAAGCTTCTGCTTTATCCAGACGTTTAAATGCTGTGGTGCTCAGGTACATGTCGTTGCGAAATTCAGACACTTGAGCTTCAGGAACATCCTTAATACTGGTATAGCTACCAACTTTTTCACCCAGATGATCCGTCAAACTTGCCAAGGCAGGCACGACTTCAGGGGTAATTTCCTTGGTCTGAATGTACTTGGTGATGACATCACGGGCTTGTTCATCCGGAATATCCTGATGATTTGGATAGATCACATCCGCAGTTTGTGCAGATAACTGGCCAAAAGACTGAATATGTTGTGCATCCAGATTTTTGTTCAGCGAGTACGCCAAAGGCACACAGCCGATCAGAATCAGCATGATCAGGCCCATACCTTTTTGACCGTCATTTGAACCGTGGGCAAAGCTTACCCCAGTACAGGTAAAGATCAGCATGGCACGAATCAATGGTGGCGGTGGCTTGTTACCTTCAGGTGGCTGGAACAGTTCCAGTTGACGCTTGAAGATTTTTTTCACCAGCAAGAACACAATCGCAGCAAATGCAAAACCGATTAAAGGCGAGAATAACAGCGCCTTACCGACTTTCATCACCTGCTCCATGTCTATACCTGAAGCGCCAGTACCGGCATTCAGAATATAGTTCATGATGCCAACACCCAGAATCGAACCGATCAGGGTATGTGAACTGGATGCCGGAATACCGAGAAACCAGGTTCCCAGATTCCAGAGAATTGCTGCGATCAGCATGGCAAAGACCATGGCAAAGCCTGCTCCGGAGCCGACATTCATGATCAGCTCGACCGGCAATAACGCAATAATGCCGTAAGCGACCGCACCACTGGCCACCATAACTCCAAGGAAGTTACAGAAGCCGGCCCACATCACTGCGACGGGAGCAGAAAGTGCGTTGGTATAAATGACCGTGGCAACTGCATTGGCGGTATCGTGGAAGCCATTGACGAACTCAAAGCTCAACGCAATAAAAAGTGCCGTCGCTAACAAAATAACTGAATACAAGCCTAAGGCCGGTACATGCGCTAAATCTGCAGACAACTGGAAGCCGATATAAATCAGCGTAGTGATAATAAGAGTCAGGAACACCGGCATAAAAAATTTCGGTGTTGGCACATGAACATTGGTCGACTTTTGGGAAGCCGACCCGTGTGCTGAATCTACGGGAGTTTGATTAGGATTCATGCAAGCAGGAATAGAGGATTCAAGAATCCCCATATTGTTCAGTTAAATTGTGACAATTATATGACAAACTGCTGTCATATGAAGCAATTATTTGGATTTTCTTGCTGCTATTCGTCCTGTTTAATTCCGACTAAAACACTAGATTTTGATTTTATAAATCATTTACTTAAGATAAGATTCCAGCTTCTTCAAGCTTAAAAACTCAACATATTTTGCTACCAAAACGATTTACGCCCTGCCTGTCATCAAGCTGAGCAAAAGTTTCATTTGCACAGCATAAGCCATCAATATGACAATTTCATGAATGAAAGCATCAGCTTAATTTTTTGATTTTGTTTACTGTCTCAAAGACATCGAATCAGATTAGAGATTGCAATATTTTCTGATCCGGATGTTAAAACTTGTTGTTTTTCTAGATGACTTATCAAATTTTCATATCATGCTTATCCATCATTCTGAGCAATCTCAGCAGAAATCAGCCAACTAATCTGCTAAGATTAGCGTCGTTTTTTTTGATTTCTGCTGAGAAAGTTTGAATGTCTACACTTACCACTTTAAAAGAACTTCTTGCCAAAAGAATTTTAATTATCGATGGTGCGATGGGTACCATGATCCAGCGCCATAAACTGGAAGAAGCCGATTATCGTGGTGAGCGTTTTGCTGACTGGGCCTATGATCTCAAAGGTAATAATGATTTGCTGGTGCTGACTCAGCCACAAATCATTCAAGGCATTCATGAAGCTTACTTGGAAGCTGGCGCCGACATTATTGAAACCAACACCTTTAACGGTACCCGCGTTTCAATGTCGGATTACCACATGGAAGATCTGGTTCCCGAGATTAACCGTGAAGCAGCGCGTCTGGCCAAAGAAGCCTGTGCCAAATATTCAACGCCTGAAAAACCACGCTTTGTGGCAGGTGTGATTGGTCCGACATCGCGTACCACCTCTATTTCTCCAAACGTGAATGACCCGGCGTTCCGTAACATCACCTTTGATGCTTTAAAAGTTGACTATATTGAATCAACCAAAGCCTTGATCGAAGGTGGTGCAGACATCATCCTGATCGAAACTGTGTTCGATACTTTAAATGCCAAAGCTGCCATCTTTGCAGTAAAAGAAGTCTTTAAAGAATTAGGCTATGAACTGCCAATCATGATTTCAGGTACGATTACTGATGCATCAGGTCGTACTTTAACCGGTCAAACCGCTGAAGCCTTCTGGAACTCCATGCGTCATGCAGAGCCGTTATCTATCGGCTTTAACTGTGCCCTAGGTGCAGATGCGATGCGTCCACATGTGAAAACCGTGTCTGATGTTGCCGATACCTTTGTTTCAGCGCATCCAAACGCTGGCTTGCCAAATGCCTTCGGTGGATATGATGAAACGCCGGAAGAAACTGCCGCATTTATTAAAGAATTTGCTGAAAGCGGCTTAATTAATATTACCGGTGGTTGCTGTGGTACTACGCCGGATCATATCCGCGCGATTGCAAATGCTGTTGCAGGCATTACCCCTCGTCAAATTCCTGAAATTGAACCGGCGTGTCGTTTAAGTGGTTTAGAGCCATTTAATATCACCAAAGATTCACTGTTTGTGAACGTCGGTGAACGTACTAACGTCACCGGTTCGAAAAAATTCCTGCGTCTGATTCGTGAAGAAAACTTTGCCGAAGCGCTTGATGTTGCCCGTCAACAGGTTGAAGCCGGTGCACAGATCATCGACATCAACATGGATGAAGGCATGCTCGATTCGCAAGGTGCGATGGTGCACTTCCTGAATCTGATTGCTTCTGAGCCAGATATTTCACGTGTGCCCATCATGCTGGATTCTTCTAAATGGGAGATTATTGAAGCGGGCCTGAAATGTGTGCAAGGTAAAGCTGTGGTGAACTCGATTTCCCTAAAAGAAGGTCATGACGAGTTTGTCGAACGTGCCCGCCTCTGCCGTCAATATGGTGCTGCGGTGATCGTGATGGCATTTGATGAAGATGGTCAGGCCGATACAGCTACGCGCAAAAAAGAAATCTGCAAACGTTCATATGATGTTCTGGTGAATGAAGTGGGTTTCCCGTCTGAAGATATTATCTTTGACCCGAACGTCTTTGCGATTGCAACCGGTATTGAAGAACACAACAACTATGGTGTGGACTTTATTGAAGCGACTGGCTGGATTAAACAGAACCTGCCAAATGCGATGATTTCTGGTGGTGTATCCAACGTATCGTTCTCGTTCCGTGGTAACGAACCGGTGCGTGAAGCGATTCACTCGGTGTTCCTGTACCATGCTATTCAGCAAGGCATGACTATGGGTATTGTAAATGCCGGTCAGATGGCGATTTACGATGACATCGATAAAGAATTGAAAGAAGCGGTTGAAGATGTTGTATTAAACCAGAACCAGGGTGAAAGTGGTCAGGAAGCAACCGAAAAACTGCTTGCTGTTGCTGAAAAATACCGTGGTCAAAGTGGTACGCAAAAAGCCGAAGAAAATCTGGAATGGCGTAATGAGTCTGTTGAAAAACGTCTTGAATATGCGTTGGTAAAAGGCATCACGACTTATATCGACCAAGATACCGAAGAAGCACGTTTAAACTCTACACGCCCACTCGATGTGATCGAAGGTCCATTGATGGCGGGTATGAACGTAGTCGGCGACCTGTTCGGTGCCGGTAAAATGTTCTTGCCGCAAGTGGTGAAATCTGCGCGTGTGATGAAACAGGCTGTGGCGTGGTTGAACCCGTTCATTGAGGCCGAGAAAACCCAAGCTGAGGCCAAAGGTAAAATCCTGCTGGCTACGGTGAAAGGCGATGTACACGATATCGGCAAAAATATCGTGGGTGTGGTATTAGGCTGTAACGGTTATGACATCGTTGACCTTGGCGTGATGGTGCCATGCGAAAAGATTCTACAAACTGCGATTGATGAAAAAGTTGATATCATCGGTTTGTCTGGTCTGATCACGCCGTCATTGGATGAAATGGTGTTTGTTGCCAAAGAAATGCAACGTAAAGGCTTTAACATTCCACTGATGATTGGTGGTGCGACGACTTCTAAAGCGCATACCGCAGTGAAAATCTCACCGCAATATCATAATGATGGCGTGCTTTATACCGCAGATGCATCACGTGCCGTGGGTGTAGCAACACAGTTGCTCTCTCCTGAGATGAAACCAAAACTTTTGGCTGACTATGCAGCGGATTATGAAAAAATTCGTACCCGTCTTGCTAACAAGCAACCGAAAGCGGCGAAATTGTCTTATCAAGATTCAGTTGAAAACGGCTTCAAGATCGACTTCGACAAGAATGCACCGGTTAAACCAAACTTCATCGGATCTGAAACTTTCACAAATTATCCGCTTGAAACTTTGGTGGAATATTTTGACTGGACGCCGTTCTTTATTTCATGGAGCCTGGCGGGTAAATTCCCGAAAATCCTTGAAGATGAAGTGGTGGGTGAAGCAGCGCGTGATTTGTATGAACAAGCGCAAGCAATGCTGAAAGACATCATCGAGAATAAACGTTTCGATGCGCGTGCGACGTTCAGCATTTATCCTGCAAACCGTGTAGCCGCAGATACAGTTGCGGTTGTGGATGAAACAGGCAATGTAACTCACAGCTTCGAACACTTACGTCAGCAGTCTGACAAAGTGACGGGTAAAGCGAACTACTCTCTGGCAGACTTTGTTGCACCGAAAGATGTCGCTCAGGATTACTTGGGCGGCTTTACCGTGTCGATCTTCGGTGCCGAAGAACTTTCGCAAGAATACAAAGCCAAAGGTGATGACTATAACGCGATTATGGTTCAAGCCTTGGGTGACCGTTTTGCAGAAGCATTTGCAGAGCACTTACATGAGCGTATTCGTAAAGAGTTCTGGGGCTACCAAGCAGACGAACAGCTTTCAAATGATGATTTGATCAAAGAGAAATATGTCGGCATTCGTCCTGCACCGGGCTACCCTGCTTGTCCGGAGCATTCTGAAAAAGCGCCATTGTTTGACTGGTTAGGTACAACCGACAAGATTGGTACGTACTTAACAACAAGTTTTGCGATGTGGCCACCTTCATCAGTCAGTGGTTTCTATTATGCAAACCCTGAAACTGAATATTTTAACGTGGGTAAAATCTCTGGCGACCAGTTGGAAGATTATGCGAAGCGTAAAGGCTGGACCTTGGATGAAGCGAAACGTTGGTTAGCGCCGAATTTGGATGATTCTGTGGTTTAAGAATTCTCTAGTTTCGATATAAAAAAACCCCTCGATTGAGGGGATTTTTTTGTTTTTAGATTTTTAATCTCCCTAAATCCCTATTTAAGAAAGAGGGACTTTCGCGTATCAAATGGCTTTGTTGCACAAACCTATCTGTAAAGGCTTTTTCAGCGATATAATTTTCAAATGAAGAAGCCTACACACAAAATCTACCGCACAACCAATTGGCCCGCATATAACCG
>NZ_JBBCWZ010000106.1:0-6457 GCF_037145695.1 Acinetobacter sp. USHLN143 | reverse complement strand
TATTGGGATCTCTGTAAAACTAGCGCTATAAGAGTTTACAAGCTGATCTTATAAACCTTACAAAATAAAAAACCAGCGAATCGCTGGTTTTTTATTGCAGACTATTTTAGCCAAACACGCGCATTACGGCTGCGATTAATACCCAAAGAATGACAATCGCCACGATGGGTTCAACAATCTTTGCCCATGTTGGGGTATTGATAACAATGACTTCTTCGACATCTTGATGCTGCTGATTCTGGCTTACCATTTGATTAAACTCCTTCATTGATGTTTCCAATGATAGCTCTTCTTGCACAATTGGTTTAGAGCCTTTGAGTTCTGTTAGCTTGTTTGTTGTCCAAACCCAATCATCTGCTTGACCAGATAAATGTTCAATTTGCCCGGTCAGTAATTCCTGAATGCTATGGATATTATGGTTGCCGGTATCATGCAGTTGTTTTAATTCAATAAGCTGTAAATGAAAAATTTCTGAAGTGCTGTGCTCAAGCTGGGCTCGATCCAGAGTAGATTGATTTTCCGGACTGGTAGCGAGATGACGCACGATTTCCAGGATATATAATTCATCAGGATGATTGATTTCATTATAAATTTTTTGTGGGTTATGACGCCATTCAGTAATAAGTTTTCCTAAAGTTAAGGCATTGATTTCTGATATATATTTTCGTCTTTCTTCTTTTGTATATTCTTTTAGAAGCTCAGGCTTTTGAGTCTCTATCTGTTCAACAAAATATTGTACTAAATCAAAAGCCATTCACTTGCTCCATTATTTTTAATCTAATAGTCTTAAAGTTGGTTTTTTCTTTGGTTGTTCAGTTTGTTCTTCAGTGCTTGATTTTAAAGCATCTTCATCATTTTGTGTATGCTCATATTCACCTGGATCAAAGAATAAACCTTGACTATTTTCACGTGCATAAATGCCGAGTACTGCTGCCATAGGCACATAAATATCACGAGAAACGCCACCAAAGCGAGCCGAGAAGCTAATGGCATCATTGCTCATATGCAGCGCATGCACGGCATGTGGCACAATATTCAGAACAATCTGTCCATCTTTAATAAACTGCTCAGGAACCATGGTATTTGGGCGTGTGGCATCCACCAGCAGGTAAGGCGTCATATTGTTATCGCAAACCCACTCATAGATTGCACGTGCCATATAGGGACGGGTAGGGCTAAGGTTGAATTCTTGTTCGGACATGATGTTTCTCTATGGATGTTTGAGTTGCACTGAATAACGGTTCTTTTCCTGCAATGTCATGGATTTTACAAAGGCAGGACGACTAAAAATTCGTTGGCAATATAAATAAAACGGACGGCATTGCTGCTGTGGTAATTCTACGCCCATCTGTTTCAGACGGATAAAAATTGGTGCCAGCATACAATCCAGGATACTAAATTGTTCAGACATAAAATAGGGAAAATGTTGGAATAGTGGCATCAATGAAATCAGGATATCCTGTAACTGTTTTTGTGCCTGAGCTTTGGCTTTCTTATCCAGCGTATCAGGATGGCGTAACATGATATCAGCCAGCTTCAGCCAGTCATTTTCAAAGCGCCAGATGTATTGTCGTTGCTCTGCCCGGGGCATCGGAGCATCGGCATACAGTTTGTTCTGACGATAACGATCATCTACATATTCAGAGATAATTGAAGTATTAAATAATTTGAGTTCATTTTCGATCAGCATCGGCAATTGATTATAAGGATTGAGACTGGCCAGATCCTCATCATCGGCATCCACCAAAATCAGGTTATATTTAATCTGTTTTTCGGTAAGCACATAGCGAATCCAATGGGAACGAAAGTCATCGGCATGACTATAGAGAGTGATTCCTTGAAGAGGCGCGCTTTCGACTGACATAAATCCTGATGAGCTTCTAATGAATAGACTAGGATACTAAAATTCAACCTAAAAAGCACCAAGCATCAAAGATCAATCGGCTTGAGCCGAGGTAGATTATAAGAAAAACAACTGGAGGAAAATAAGATGCTGATCAAGCTTCCTGTCATTTTGCTGTTTATCTGTATTGGGATCGCAAATTATTATTTGATGAAGTCATTCTGGTGTCATGAAGGGGTGTGGGGTAAGGATGTGCATGAACAATAACAAGGAAAAAGGTCTAAATTACCAATTAACTACCATAAAAAAACCCTGGAAAATCCAGGGTTTTTTGTCCGAGTCGGTAAACGAATTAACGTTTAGAGAACTGAGGACGTTTACGAGCTTTACGTAAACCAAGTTTCTTACGTTCAACTTCACGAGCATCACGAGTAACGAAACCAGCTTGACGAAGAGCAGGTTTTAAAGTTTCGTCAGAAGCGATCAATGCACGAGTAATACCGTGACGGATAGCGCCTGCTTGACCACCAATACCACCACCAGCAACAGTGATGTAAAGGTCATATTTGTCAGTAGCTTCAAGAAGCTCAAGTGGTTGGTTAACAACCATACGAGCAGTTTCACGACCGAAATACTGTTCAAGAGTACGGTTGTTAATTACGAGTTTACCAGTACCAGCTGATAGGAAAACACGTGCAGTTGCGGTCTTACGGCGACCTGTACCATAATTAGTAGCCATGTGCTGTTATCCCTTAGATGTCCAAAACTTGTGGCTGTTGAGCAGCGTGTGGATGCTCAGTACCTGCATACACTTTCATTTTCTTGATCATTGCATAACCAAGAGGACCTTTAGGTAACATACCTTTAACAGCTTTTTCTAGAACTGCTTCTGGTTTGTGAGCGATTAACTTTTCAAAGTTAGTCTCACGGATACCACCAGGGAAACCAGTGTGGCGATAGTATTTCTTATCTTGTGACTTTTTACCAGTCACAGTGATTTCTTCAGCATTGATAACAACGATGTAGTCGCCAGTGTCAACGTGAGGAGTATAAGAAGTTTTATGCTTACCGCGTAAACGACGAGCGATTTCAGTCGCAAGGCGACCTAAAGTTTTGCCAGAAGCATCAACAACGTACCAGTCGTGTTGAACTTCAGCTGGCTTAGCGCTGAGAGTTTTCATTAAACCACTACCTATTATAGTTGGTTTGGACTATGGAATCTGTCCAAACTAAAGGAGACGCGATTCTAAACGAATACGTGAAGAATCACAAATGAAAATTAAAATTTCAAGCGCTGTATTTTATCTAATCTCCCTGGTGAAAGAAAGACCTAAGCCTTTATATGCTACAAAAACTGCAACTATATTTGTAACCATAGTTTCAATGGTATCAAAATATTGATTTATAAGTACTCTTTGCAATGATTACTACAGCGTAGGCGTGATCGGGTTATAATATTTCTCAGCTTTGCCAAATTGAGAAGATGATGCTGCCTTTATATGTCACCAGTGGGGAACCTGCCGGAATTGGTCCTGATATTTGCCTGAGTCTTGCAGATCGTGTTGATGAGCGCCCAATTGTGGTGTTGGCGGATATTCATATGCTCGAGCAACGTGTTCAGATACTCAAATTATCGGTTGAGCTGATTGAATATCAAGGACAGGAGTCATCTTCAGGCATCGGTCAGCTATTTGTAGAGCATGTTCCCGTGCAGCAAGACGTCGTATTGGGTGAGCTGAATCCGAACAATGCGGCTTATGTACTGGAGCAACTGCGTCGATCCGCAGACTATGCCATGTCAGGAAAAAGTGTCGGCGTCGCGACTGCGCCTGTACAAAAGTCCGTGATAAATGAAGCGGGCATTTCTTTTAGTGGTCATACCGAGTATTACCAGGAATTTGCTGGTGTTCCACGTGTAGTCATGATGCTGGCCACCAAAACTTTACGCGTGGCCTTGGCCACTACCCATCTTCCGCTTCGTGCTGTGGCAGATGCAATTACCCCTGAGCGCTTGCATCAGGTGATTGATATTCTGATTCACGATCTGAAATCCAAATTCAAGATTGAACAGCCGAAGATACTGGTTTGCGGTTTAAATCCGCATGCCGGTGAGGGCGGTTATTTGGGGATGGAAGAAATTGAAGTGATCAATCCGGTACTCGAAAGCTATCGTGCTCAAGGTATCAACATGAGTTTAAGCCTACCTGCTGATACTTTATTTACTCCAGAAAACCTAAAAGATGCTGATGCTGTTCTGGCGATGTATCACGATCAAGGTTTACCTGTGTTAAAATCACAGGGTTTTGGTGAAGCCATTAATATTACCCTCGGCTTACCGTTTATTCGAACTTCTGTTGATCATGGCACAGCACTCTCCCTTGCGGGGACGGGACTTGCGAAAAGTTCCAGCCTGCACGTTGCTGTCGATTTAGCCCTCGATCTGGCGCGCCACTGATTATTGTTCATCACTCACGTTGGAAATGTTTTTATGTATCAAATTAATGCCTTAAACCCAAAAGATGAAGGGCATCAGGCTCGAAAAAGATTTGGTCAAAACTTTTTACATGACCAGCGTGTCATTGCCAAAATTGTACGCTCAGTCAATCCGCGTCCAGGTCAGAACATCCTGGAAATTGGCCCGGGTCTGGCCGCTTTGACCTCACCTTTAATTGGTGAATGTGATGCCTTAACTGTACTTGAACTGGATCGTGATCTGGCGGCAGGTCTGCCGGGTCGTGTACCACATCCGGAACGTTTAACCATTATTGAAGCCGATGCATTGAGATATGATTATTCTCAATTGTTCAAGGAAGATCGTCCATTACGTGTCGTCGGTAACTTGCCCTATAATATTTCAACGCCACTGTTATTCCATCTCCTGGAATTTGGTGACAAAGTGCAAGACATGCATTTCATGCTGCAAAAAGAAGTGGTAGACCGTATTACCGCATCACCCAATACCAAAGAATATGGCCGTCTGTCGGTGATGATTCAATATTTCTGTAAACCGACTTTCTTGTTCGAAGTACCACCAGGATCTTTTAATCCGCCACCAAAAGTGACTTCAGCAGTATTCCGTTTAGAGCCTTATAAAGTTAAACCGATTGTGGCGAAGAATGAAAAAGCATTGGCACGACTGGTATCGCATGTATTTACCCAGCGTCGTAAAACCCTGCGTAACAGCTTGAAAGGTATGCTGATCGAAGATGGTTTTGAAAAAGCGGGTGTTGATCCGATGGCACGTCCAGAAACTCTGACACTTGAACAGTTTGTTGCACTTTCAGATCAAATGGTGGCTTAAATTACGATGAACCGTACTGCTCGATATAATTATGTGATTGGGGATGTTCAAGGCTGTTTTGAGGCTTTGAAAGCTTTACTCAAGGAAATCCAGTTTGATGCAGAACAAGATTTTATCTGGTTTGCTGGAGATTTGGTTGCACGTGGTGAAAACTCAATTGCAGCGTTGCGGTTTATCAAAAAGCTGGCTGAGCAAGGTGCGGCTGCGGCGGTCTTGGGAAATCATGATTTGACTTTGCTGGCTTATGCCCGCGGCATCAAACCGGTGAAAGAAAAAGACAATGTTCGTGATGTGATTGATGCGATCGACAGTGATGACTTGATTGACTGGCTGCGCAAACAGCCAATGTGTCTATTTCCAAATGAGCAGACTATCCTGACGCATGCTGGGATTCCGAATATCTGGAGTGCAGAAAAAACTGCTCAATTGGCACAAGAAGTCGAAGCGATCATTGCTCATGATGACTTCGAGGTGCTGGATGATTTTCTGAAAGAAATGTTCGGGAAAGAACCCGCACTTTGGTCGGATCAGCTACAAGGCCATGAACGTATTCGCTGTATCGTGAACTACCTCACCCGAATGCGTTTAACTGACGCTGAGGGACGTCTGGAATACAGCTTTAAAGATGCGCTGGATGATCCGATGCCGGAAGGTTTTAAACCTTGGTTTGAGTTTGAATCACAGGCCGCACAAACTCATCAGATCCTGTTTGGTCACTGGGCCGCCTTGAATGGTAAAACCATTTCGAACAAGATTCAGAATGTAGATGGCGGTTGTGTCTGGGGTAATCAACTGATAGCATTCCGCCTAGAAGATCAGCAGATGTTTGCAGTGGACAATCCGGCGATGTAAGCACATTCCATAAAAAAGCCACGTGATTACGTGGCTTTTTAGTTTTAAAATTTAGTCTGCTCGAATCCAGGTCTGGTTACGGCCTAGAACTGAAACGCCAATACTGGCACGTAAGGTTAAACGTTTACCGGTATTGTTTAAACGCATTTTTGCATCATAAATTTTACCTGCCAATGGGTCGATAATACGACCTTTGTCATAATTCTTGGTACCTTCAACCAGTTTTAGGCCTTTTAAAATGGTCATGCCTAAAATAGGCTGATTGGTATAAGGTGCAGGGCAGTTATTGCATTTTTCACGTGGATTATAGTCTGGGCGAGGCGTGATTTTTACAATTTTGCCTGAATAGGTAACCTGAGTTCGATGAAATATTTTAGCTTTTTAGCAAGTTTTGGAAAGTTGGCTTATTTGGATTTAAGCAATAAGCCACTATAGCAGCCATAATATTCACCATAAAGTTA
>NZ_JBBCWZ010000105.1:0-6687 GCF_037145695.1 Acinetobacter sp. USHLN143 | reverse complement strand
AAAAGAATTGGGATTCAGCCGCAGGTTGAAACTTAATACGAGATCAAAGGGGTCAATTTTACTTCGCCATTTTTAAGGTAAAAGGGGTCAATTTTAAAATGCCGTTGACAACATCCAAATGCTGATGAAAGATGCTGAACGAGCCACCTTTGCTCATGGTTCTGTGGTGTGGAAGAAAGCCAAGGACTCCATCAGTCTGAATACCAAGGCATTGCTTCAGCATCAGCCTGAACTCATTGAGCTTTATCCACTTCAGAAGCAAGGCGGTCGTCGATTCAATATCTATACCGACTAGCCTGTTTCAGCACATTTAAATAGCGATGCGCAAAAACCGCTCCCCGCACTCCATTCGCTAGGAATAGAGGGCAAACGGTCGCGGCTTTTGTAGCGAGCTATATAGATATTTCTTGAATCAGGTGATCTACATAAAGCTGGATGATCTGTACAAAATCAAATTGAGGAAAATAAAATGATTAAAGGTTTAGCGATTACACCACCTGCCCTGGGACGTATCAGTATCGGTCGGGTAGTAGAAAAGAATGGCAAACGCCTACCTGAAAAGGATGATCAGTTCACCATTACTTCCCAGATCCAAAGCAAGGAGAGTGGCTGGGTAAAACATCCACTGGATGAACAGCTTCGAGCCAATACTCCCAATCAAAAGCTACGCTCAATTCCTGTCAGAATGATCTTCAATGATCCTGACTTAAACCTACGTGCAGAATACAGCTTATTTGACCGCCAGACTGGACGGCCAGTCTGTGTCGGCAATGGAGAAACCTGCCAGCGTTTAACCAATCAAGGGGTAGAGCAACATCCATGCCCATCACCTGATTTATGTCCTCTGGCACAAGGCGGCAACTGCAAACCTTATGGACGTTTACATGTGAATTTGGATGATTCGGATGAATTTGGCACCTTCATCTTTAGAACCACCGGCTTTAACAGTATTCGGACTTTGGCAGCACGATTGAGTTATTACCATGCAGCTTCAGGAGGCTTATTATCTTGCTTGCCTTTGCAACTGACTTTAAGAGGCAAAAGCACCACACAAAGCTATCGTCAGCCGGTGTATTACGTGGATCTGACTTTACGGGAGGGCATTAGTCTGAATGATGCGATTACCCAAGCTAAGCAGATTGATGAACAGAGTAAGCAGGCCGGATTCTATCAAGAAGCTGTAGATCATATTGCCAGACGAGGTTTTGCCAATGCACGGTTTGAAACGGATATAGAGGAAGGCTTAGATGTGCTGGAAGAATACTATCCTGAACAAGAACAGAACCGGGCGGTGGAGCAACAAGCTTCGCCTAAAGAGTTTGTACAGGATATTCAGCAGGGGTTACACCAAAGTGTAAGAGCTGTGAATTAAGCGAGAGGAGAGAAGATAGCTAACGTTAAATTTTACAGACCAGCTCTATTATTTGAGCGAATAGCCGCTCGCATCAATGATTAGGAGCTAGCCTCATGAATGCGTTTATCGGTCAAACATTTCAAATGAATCAACTCATCAGTATTAAGCAGGTCGTAGAATTTGTCGGTGTGGGGCGTTCTACCATCTACGAGATGATGGATGAGGACTCACCCTACTATGATCCAACTTTTCCAAAGAAAGTTAAAATTACTCAAAATCGTATCGGCTGGTCAGCTTATGAGATCCATCAATGGATTGAAAGTAAGTTGGCGAGTCGAGAATAAGGGATGCTCTTAGCTCCCTTATTTTGAATTAATTTTTTTATGCGCCACCGATCAAAATTTCTTTGTCATCATTAATGAGATAGTAGCTAAGAGCATTTTTTTTAAAAAGCAGCTTTTGTTGACAATGAGGACATTTATCATCTTTAGAATAAAAAGTATCTTTATTGTGAGCAAGTTCATCCATGATAGAGTCCAGGTATTCGCTACCGAGTTCTTTGTTACATAAAGGACAAGCGGTCATTTTTTTCACTCTTTAACTATTTGTCTTATCTTAGTTTTTAATTAAATTTGTGACAACCCCTGTTTATAATTACTCGGGCAGATTTATGTTAAGCATTTAAAGTGGATACTACGACCATCTATATTTAGAAGATCATGAAAAAAAATATAAACTATCACAATCATAATGCTGATCAATTATTTGGAATGAATTCTCAAATTGGCATGACCAGTTTGTAACAATCATTTTTAAAATCTACCCGAACATACTTCTCGACCTGAGCCACAGCTCAGGTCGAGATAGCTTGGCTTTTAAAAATTTTGGGCATCAGGTAGAGGCAATAGATTTTTCAGAGGAACTGGTTGAAAAAGCACGTCAGTTTACGGGAGCATTAGTACAATTGGTAAGTTTTTATGAGTTGGATGAAGCAGCTAAATACGATGGAATTTGGGCATATGCTTCTTTATTGCACTGCGAATGAGATATATTGTAAAGGATCTTAACGACGCTAAAGCCAAATGGTGTTTGCTATATGTCTTTTAAATATGGAGATCAATCTTACAAAGGATTGTGGGTATAACTTTTTTGAGCTGTTTATAAATTATTTTATGGTAAAAGTAACATTTAGGGATTGAAGAAAATCTATAAACATTTATATTTAAAATCAAATACTAGCTTTTAATAATACTTAAATAATGATTTATACCAACCACCAAATAAAATATTTTGCATGGGAAATAACCAAAAAGCGATCAGCTTCAGCTAGTGATCGTTTATCTCAGTCATTATTTGATGCCCAAGTGGATGTGAATCCTCATCAAATTGAAGCTGCTCTTTTTGCTTTAAATAATCCTTTAAGTAAAGGAGTCATTCTTGCTGATGAAGTGGGATTAGGAAAAACAATCGAGGCAGCTTTGGTGCTATGTCAGTATTGGGTTGAAAGACGTCGAAATTTATTAATTATTTGCCCTGCATCTTTACGAAAACAATGGGCGCAAGAATTACAAGATAAATTTAATTTACCTACCCAAGTTCTAGATTTGAAAACATGGAATATGGCACGCAAAGAAGGTATTTACGATCCTTTCAATAATGGGCAGATTTCAATCATCTCTTATGCTTTTGCAAATCGAATGGAATATGCCTTGGCACAAATTCCGTGGGATTTAGTTGTCATTGATGAAGCACATAAATTACGGAATGCTCATCGCTCAAATAATAAGATTGGAAATAGTTTAAAACGTTCTTTGGTTGGTAAGAAAAAGTTGTTATTAACAGCGACACCGTTACAGAACACTTTAATGGAGCTTTATGGTCTAAGTACGATTATAGATGAGCACTTATTTGGTGATGAGAAAGCATTTCGTTCTAGATATGTGGTTGATGGTGATATTCAATCGTTAAAAAAAAGAATCCAGCAATTTATGCAAAGGACTTTGCGTAAAGATGTTTTGGAATATGTTCCTTACACCAATCGTCATGCTTTAACAGTTCCCTTTAAGCCTAGTGATCATGAACAAAGCTTATATGATTCAATCAGTGAGTATTTGCAGCGAGATGTCAGCTATGCATTTCCACAACAACAAAAACATTTAATTTCAATTGTTTTAAGAAAACTTTTGGCATCCTCGACTCCTGCTGTAATTGCAACTTTAGAAGCTATTCAACAGCGACTGAAAAAATTGCTTGAACAGCAGAGTCTAGATGAAGATTGGCTCAGTAATTTTATTGTTGATGAGGATATGGATGAAGAGCTGCTGGATGATTTTGATGAGGAAGCAGGTCATGGACAAATAGATGTTAGTTTAATTAAATCTGAAATAGCTGAAATTGAACGTTATATACAGCAGGCTTATAAAATTAAAGATGATAGTAAGACTTTTGCTTTACTTTCCGCGATTGAGCAAGGCTTTGCTCGCATGTTTGAAATGGGTGCGAAACGAAAGGCTGTTATTTTTACTGAATCAAAGCGTACTCAGGAATACTTGATCGCATTCTTGGAAGCACGAGGATACAACGGAAAAGTAATAGGATTTAATGGAAGTAATACATCTGCAACGAATACAGGTATTTATCAAAAGTGGTTGGGTAAATATTTAGGGACTCAACATGTTACAGGCTCACCAGCAATTGATCGGCGCACGGCTTTAATCGATTTTTTTAAGAATGAGGCAGAAATACTAATTGCGACAGAAGCAGCAGCAGAAGGTGTGAATTTACAATTTTGCTCCTTGGTCATTAACTATGATTTACCATGGAATCCGCAACGTGTGGAACAACGAATAGGTCGTTGCCATCGTTATGGTCAGGAGTTTGATGTTGTTGTCGTTAATTTCTTAAATGAAAGGAATGAAGCAGATCAGCGAGTTTTGGAGTTGCTTAAAGATAAATTTCAGTTGTTTGATGGTGTCTTTGGTGCCTCTAATGACATTTTAGGAACAGTTGAAAGTGGTATAAATTTTGAAAAACGGATTTCTGAAATTTATGATCAATGTCGTAGTTCAGAAGAAATAGAACAAAGCTTTAAGCAATTAAGGGATGAGCTTGAAGAGCAAATTAACGATAAAATGAAAAGGACACAAGAGCTGTTACTTGAGCATTTTGATGCAGATATTCATGACTTGCTAAAAGTACAAAAAGAACGAGCTGAACTACAGCTAGATAAAATTAGTCGTTTGTTTTGGCTATCTACAAAATTTATTCTGGAAAAGTTCGCTCAATTTCATGACCATAATCTAAGTTTTGATTTAACTAAGTCACCAATATTAACAGCACCTTCAGGTAAATATCAGCTTATACGTAAAGGTGAGCGGATTCCTGAAAATACTTTTATCTATCGTTTAACTCATCCTTTAGGTGAGTTTGTGTTGGATAGTGCCAAAGGCTTACAGACACCAAAACAATTCATTCAGTTTGATTATAGCCAGTATGGTCAAAAGGTAACGCTACTAGAAGGGTTAAAAGGGCAAAAGGGTTGGCTATCTATTACTGTCTTGAGTTTGGATTCTTTTCAAGAAGAAGAGCATATTGTGATCACGGCAATGACCGATGATGGTAAGGTTTTAGATGTGGACTTATGTGAGCGGTTGCTTCAAGTCAATGCAACAGTATTGTCTGATGTAGTAGACCCGATTCCTGAAATATTTAAGGCAAATATTGATAAGCAGTATCAAGTTGCATTAAACCATGCTTTGGAGCTGAATGATGAGTTTTTCAAAAAGGAACGGGATAAGCTAGAACAGTGGGCTGAGGATAGTTTGCTTGCCGTGGAGAAAATGCTTGAAGATATAAAGTTAAAAATATCTAGTCTGAAACGAGAGTCTCGCAAAGCACCTGATATTGAAACTGAAAAACGACTACAGGAAGAAATACAAAAAGCTGAAAAAGAAAAACGACGCATGCGACAACAGGTTTTTGATGTCGAGGATGAAATAGCGGATAAGCGGGATGCGCTGGTCGAAGCATTGGAGCAAAGACTACATCGCTCAAGTAAAGCTGAAAACTTATTTGTAGTTAAGTGGAAAGTTATTTAAAGTATAGTTAAATTATTAATAATTTTAAGGTAGATAGTGGAAATGGGTATTTGGGATAAGTTGCATAACTTTGCAACTACATGTAATGAATTATCTTCTAAACTTGAAGAAAAAACAGCAAAGCTGGCTGAAAATGCTAAAAACTATGCTGAAGAAGAACGAGTTAAGGATTTTTATAAAATTAAAGATCAACTGATTGAAATCAATAAAAAACAGAAAGAAGTAGGTATTGAAGAAACAACAATTTTTGACTTCTTTAAAGATCGTCCCGAATATGCAGATTTATTAGAGTTAGAGCGAAATAAACAGAATTAAAATTTAATTTAACTAAAAGCGAGTAGAATTCCAAAAAATTCTATTCGCTCTATACGTTTTAAGAAAGTTGTTTCTCAAAGAAGCTCTTATATACGTTGCTAGTATCTAAATCAATGATATATAAGTTATTTGCTGCTCTTGTCAGTCCAGCATAAACAATTTCTGGACTATCATTAGGTTGAATGATCAGAAAAGTAGTATCAGCTTCAAAACCTTTAAAGCTATGAGTGGTTGCAATCTTCATTAAACCAGAATTGGCATTAAAATGTCTTTTTTTGAGTTTACGAAACTCATCTAGTGCTTTTAATTTCTGTTTTGCTGCATTTTTCATATAGCTCGTTAATTTTTGGATTTCAGAGCGAATATGGTTAATATCAGATGGATGACAAGAATGTAGTTTTTCTTCTAATTGAGCTTTCTTTTTTAGAAAAGTTTCAACTTTTCCATCAAAATTTTTTTGAATCATTTCATATTCAGTAGGTGTCTCAAAAGTACTATCCGTTCTCTGAAACTTAAAATTATTTTGTAGATTTCTTAAAAAATCAATTTTTGAAGAAAGGATAGCAATATCGTTTGGACTTATACTTAACGTTTTTAATGTCTGAATAATAAAGTCATAGGTTGCTTGAACACTATCTGCTAGAGGAATTTGTAAATACTTTTTATCTGAAAATGAAAAAGCTAGGTTTTCAATAATGTCATGCTCTAATTGGTCTGGATATTCCTTTAGAAAAGTATCTTTATATGCATTACAGAGATCAGCAAAAGCTTGGCGAATTCAAACATGAGGTGCGACAGTTTCAAAAGCCATATGATAATCAACAAGCTGAGCAAATTTCTCTAATGGTGTAAGCCAATCTAACGCTTTTCTAGGACGAGTATTCAGTGACATGGCAACTTGATTTAAATAATGCTGATCTG